>NZ_CANCWN010000006.1:0-77105 GCF_947381485.1 Limosilactobacillus avium
TGTGGTAACACCATTAAAGACCTTGATGGTTTTTTCTGTCCACTTAAATGTTCAACTTAAATTTTACAATCTGCCTTGTAAAAACAGGAAGTTTTAAATCAGCGGCGGAACAACTGTTCTTATCACCACGTGCTGTGTCTAAACAGATGGACCAACTTGAAAATGAATTAAAGGTAAAACTATTTGTCCGACAACGAAATAATACAGAATTGACAGAGCAGGGGAAGAATTTTATCTTGGCTGCTCAGGACATTGTTAATATTTATGATAATGAACTGATGCGGATCCAAAGTGAACGTGAGAAACGGGAAGAAAAGCTTAAGATCGGCTTTTCTTCAGCTGATCAGGAAATTATCCTTCAACGAATCCTTAAACCATTTTTAGCAAAGTATCCCCATCTTAAACTTGAATTTCAGGAGGAAAGCGGGCGGCACTTTCATGCATTGTTAGGAAAGGGGACTTTAGATTTTGCTGTTGCCCCTTACTATGCTTTAGATAGTTTTCCCAATGAAAAATTTAGTCGTCTAAAACAGATTGAATTAGAACGTGGAAAATTATTAATCGGCGTGAGTGTCGTTAATCAACTGTCGAAAAATGACGTTATTCCAGCAGAATATTTGGGAGACTTACCGATTTACTATTACTCGCCATATGAATCTGATTTTTTACGGAAAGTGTTCTTGGATAAATTTAGTGGTTGCCTTAGTGAAGAAAAAATTATGCGCGCAAGCTCGTTGGAATTACGCAACATCCGTGTGGCTGCTAACCAAGGCTTTGGTTTTTATCCTAGTCCCTTTATTGAAATTGAAAAGCAACGAAATCCTCTGTTAAAGTTTTTACAAGTTGATGGTGACGTAAACGATTTTTATTCATCAACCTTTTACTATAATCCCAATAATGATAATCCTTATCTTAAGGATTTAATTAAGATGATTAAAGATAGGCAGCATTAAAGTAGGACATAAACATTGCACATTAATTGAGAAGGCAGCCAATTTTTGAAAGTACGAAGAGGTGGGCTGTGGCACAAGTCTCCTATATAGTTGAATGCTAAAGTGTTACATAAAGGAACTCTCGTGTTCGGAAAATCCGAACACGAGAGTTCCTTTTGTTTTCTACAGGTTTGTATCGCGCCGAAAATAAACTAGCAAGCTAATTCTGCCGTATCCCCCTCTTTGCGTACCGTGTTGTAGCATTGCTAACCATATAGTGAGGACTTATCTCATAGTCACTTTTACTTTGTCAGAGTCGTGGATAATACTAACTTTGATTTTTAGCAATCTTCAATAGTGATTAATTCACAAGCTTGAAAGAAAGCCAGAATGAATGTCAACGCCTTTAAAATGGGCGTTGACTGGCCATAGTTCATGTGGTGTCCAATTAGTAACTGTTAAAGGGTGAAATCCTTCACTAGAATAAAAATTGTAGATAAGTTCCAGAAATTTGAGGAGGAAGAACTATGAAAAAGGTGTTATTAAGCGAAAAAATTGATGATGCTGGTATTCAATTACTAAAGGATAACGGTTTCGAAGTCAAAGTTTCGGCAGGGACAGATGTTGAAACGATGAAGAAGGAGATTGCGGATGCCTACGCGGTAATCATGCGTTCATCAGAACTACCTGCAGAAGTAATTGATGCCGGTAAGCAACTTAAGATTATCTCGCGGAATGGAACGGGAATTAACAATGTTGATGTTAACGCAGCAACGAAGGACAACGTATTAGTTGCTAAAGTTAACGGGGCCAACGCCTTTTCTGTTGCAGAGTATGCAATTACGACTATGCTGATGCTTTCACAAAAAATTAAAGAAGACGACCAATTACTTCATGAGAAGAAGGACGAATTGGCAAACGACGGTTCACTGCCAAACTTTTCCCGTAAGTATGGAATTATTGGTCACCAATTAAAAGGTAAGACGTTAGCAATTGTTGGCCTTGGAAAGATTGGCCAAGAGCTAGTAAAACTAGCACAAGCCTTTGGAATGAAAGTTATTGGTTATGATCCATTTGCTAAGAACTCACCAGTTAAACTGTATGACAACATGGATGATATTTATCCAATTGCCGACTTTATCTCCCTGCACGTTCCTTTGACGCCACAAACGGATAATATGGTGGCTAAGGAACAATTAGCTAAGATGAAGAAGACTGCCTTTATCATCAACTCCGCCCGGGGTGGGATTGTTAATGAGCATGACCTTGCTGAAGCCCTTAACAGTGGTGAAATTGCTGGAGCAGCACTTGATTCCTTCAATCCTGAACCACCAGCACCGGATAACCCATTGTTCTCTGCTAAGCACCTGATAATGACAAGTCATATTGCCGGGACAACTAAGGAAGCTAACGAAGCTCTTGGCCGTGGCGCTGCTCAAGCAATTATTGACTTTAGCAATGGTAAAATGCCTGAATTTCCAGTTAACCCAGATGTATTTAATAACTAAAGGGGACCAATATTATGAAACACTTGAAATTAATTTCGGGGATAGTGGGAATTATCCTCGGTGTCATCATTGCGTTTGTTATTCCCACGCCAACAGGATTAAGTCACGCCGGAATGGTTGTATTGGCCTTATTGGTAACTGCCAACATTTTTTGGATCTTTAACGTAATTCCCAACTATGCCACCGGTTTATTGATGGCAACTTCATGGGTGGTTCTTCGTGTTACTGACTTTAAATTGGCATTCAACATTTTTAACACTGATACCATGTGGATTATTGTTGCTGGTTTGGCCCTAGGGGCAGCAGCTGTAAAAACTGGCCTCGTTAAGCGGATCGCTTACAAGGTAATGTCACTGTTCCCTGCTAACTTTGCCGGTCAAACGGCAGCACTCTTGGTTGCTGGGACAATCATTTCTCCCCTGATCCCTAGTGCTCACCCTAAGTAAGAAATGAGTACCCCAATTGCTCAAGGAATGAGTAATGCCCTGGGCTACAAGCCGAAGAGTAAAGCTAGTTCTGGCCTATTTATGGCGGCAATCTGGGGCTTCCTAGTAATGGAAGCTAGTTTCTTGTCAGCAACTGCACAAAACTACGCCTTTCGTGGCTTACTGCCAGTAAAAATTCAAAATAAATTAGGATGGGGTAATTGGTTTATCATGTTACTACCATGGACACTGGTTATCCTTATTCTAGGATACTTCATGCTGCAGATTCTTTTTCGGCCTAAAGAAGATAAGCAGGTTTCAAAGGAATTCATTAACGAGCAATTACAAAAGCTGGGACCAATGAAGAAAGAAGAAAAGATCACCGCAACTGTTATTGCTATCTGTATCGTCTTTTGGATTCTGGAAACTGTTATTGACATTCCAGCTGCCGTTAGTGCACTGATTGCTGTATCTATCCTGACTGCTTGTAAGGTATTTACTCCTGATGACTTCCGAAACCGGGTTGCTTGGAACATCCTGGTATTTATCGGAACAGTTATGTCACTAGGAAACGTAATGAAGGCAGTGGGCTTGACAAATTGGTTACGGGTACTTTTGAAGCCTGTTATTGGCCCGATGCTTAGTAATATTTGGGTAACAGTAATCGTATTATCAATTATTATTTATCTCTTTAAATTTGTTGTTGTCTCTCTAGTATCTACTGGTACCTTAATTATTTTGGCCTTATTGCCATTCTTCGGTACACTAAGCTTTAGCCCAGCAATTATTGTGTTAATTGTAACGACCAGTACGATGATCTGGCTGATGCCTTACATGGACCCACCATTCTTGACGGGGGTAGCAGCCGTTAATGATAGCATGGCTACGCGCTTAGCATATGCTGAATCGTCATTTGGGTACATGATCTTAAACTTAATTGGTTTACTTTGCTGTGTGCCAGTCTGGAAGATGCTCGGCCTCGCATAAAAGCATAAAATAATGAATCTCAAGAAAAGGGGAACTAGCTTGCTAGTTTGATTTCGACGCGAAGCAAGTTTGTAGGAACCCCCTCACATGCACAAAGAGGACCCTAGCGTTCGGATTTTCCGAATACTAGGGTCCCTTCGTATACTGCAATGTAGCATTTCCAACTATATAGGAAACTTATGTCACAGCCCTTTTCCCAATATTACCGGTTCATCACCTTTTCAAAGTGGTTGAGGATCCGGGTGAGGGTGAAGGTTAAGACGAAGTAGATCATCATCGTGATGAAGAGGGGCAGGGCACCCTTGTACGTGTCAGCCTGAACCAACTGAGTTTCGTACATCAGCTCGCTGACCCCGATGGTGGAGACCAGTGAACTATCCTTCAGCAGGGTGATAAATTCGTTCCCTAATGCTGGCCAGATATTCTTCAAGGCCTGGGGGATGATGACGTAGTGGAAGGCCTGGTGCTTTGTCATCCCCAGACTCCGGGCGGCTTCAGTCTGGCCAATCGGCAGTGACTGGATCCCTGACCGGATGATTTCCGCTACGTAGGCGCCGGAGTTGATAGAGACGGCAATAATCCCGGCGAGGAGGGCCGGCAGCGACTGGATCAGGGCCCCAATCCCAAAGTAGACAAACATGATTTGAACCAACATTGGGGTGCCCCGGATGAATTCGATGTAGGCAACCGCAATGCCGTGGAGAAACTTGCTACTGGATAACCGCATCAGGGCAAACAGGATCCCAAGTAAGACCCCAAACAGGGCCGAAATAATCGCAATCAGGAGGGTGTATTTGACCCCTTTGAGGAAGAAGGACCAGTAATTAGCAACCGTGTTGCTCTTATTGGTGGCCTTCATTTGCTTAGCAGCCTGAGGTAACCACTTCTTCTGAATTAGGTGCTCCTTGTTAACCTTGTCGACCGTCTTGTTAGCGGCGTTCTCAAGGCTGGTGGCTCCTTTCGGGAAGGCCATGGCGACACCGGCTGTGTGGACTTTGATGTGGGAGTAGAAGGCGTACAGGTCAGGGTTAGCCGTTGCGAAAGCCTGGGCCGTTGCCGAATCCATCAGGACCCCGTCCAGCTTGTGAGACTGGAGGGCAATCACCAGTGAGGACCACTTAGAAAGCCCCTTTTCCTTAACATCGGGGATGTTCTTCTTAATTAGGGAATATTCCATTGCCCCGTTTTCGGTTCCGACGGTCTTTCCTTTGAAATCGGTGTAAGTCTTGTACTTAGCCTTATCCTGCTTGTTGATCAAAAAGTACTTGGTTCCCTTGTAGTAGGGCTTGGAGAAATCAACGCTCTTCTTACGCTCGGGAGTGATGTTAATGCCGGCAATTGCCACATCAATTTTGTGCGATTCCAAGGCCACGAGGAGGGAGTCAAAGTCCATGTTCTTGATTTCCAGCTTTACCCCCAGGTCCTTAGCAAGTTGCTTGGCAAGGGACATTTCAAAACCGATGTATTCGGTCTTGCCGTTCTTCTTGGTGGTAAATTCGTATGGCGGGTAGCCCGCACTGGTGCCGACGACCAGGACACCCTTTTGCTTGATCTTTTGCAGTGAATCATCGCTCGCTGGCGCACTGCTGGTTGTTGCACTAGTCTGACTGCTGCTGGAACTGGTGGTGTCCGCCAGGGCGGTCAGCGGTGAAACAACTATTGAAGCCAGGACAATGATTGCCATTATGAGATGTTTAATGTGCTTCATAATTAATTCTCCTTTGCGTAAGAAATTCTAGTAATTAACTATGTAATATACACTAATATGTATACTTATGCAAATTTAAATTTAAATAATTCTTAAATATACAAAAATCCGTAAAACAATGAATATTGCTTTACGGATTAAATTAGCATTTATTATTGGATGAACCAGCCGAGGGGCCAGGCAAACCACTTAAAGATTCGGTCGACCCCCTGCTGGTTGATACGCTTTTTAGTAGCGAGAACCCGGTAGGTCATCTGGCTTTCCTCAATCTTTTTTGACGTGAGGTAAAAACCGTTTCGCCGGTAGAAGGCGATGCGGCGTAACCGTTGGTGGTTATTTCGCGCTTGGGGGTTAGGCTGTTCAACGTCCAGAACCAGGGAGTCCTTGCGGTATAGCTTCCGCAGTTCGGCGATAATCCGACTGCCGTACCCTTGCGAACGCAGCTGGTCGTTAACGGCGAGGAAGAGGATGTAATGAAAGCCGTGACTGTGGATGATGTAGGCAAAGCCGACAAAGCATTGTCGCTCGTAAAAGGCCATAAAGTCGGCCTTCTTGAAGTGGCTTTTGAGCATCATCCAAGGCCAAGGCTCCCGTTCATACTTCGGAAAGGCCCGCATGTATAGCTGCTTAACTGTTGAATATTCTTTCAAGCTAAACCTCACGGGCTGTATGTCTAAGTCCAAAAAATATCACTCCTTATATAGTTGCCATTCTACCAGAAGCGGCGGTAAGATACCAACTAGGATAATTCAACAGAGCGGAAATGAGGAGGAACAATAATGGTAGCAAACGCACTTAATTTGGTTGACGGCAAACAGGTCGCCGTAGATTTTCTTAAGGCCCATCATTTACTGATTGTCGGCCAGACGGGAAGTGGGAAGACTACCACGACTTTATCTTTGCTTGACCAGTTTCAGCATGAAAACCAGACCGCAATCGTCCTGGACCCAACTGGTGAGTACGCCCAATTACCTAATGCCGTGACCTACACCCTGGGAGAAAATGCATATTTAGAAGCGGGAAAACTCAGTGCTAGTGAATTGCAGGAGGTATTGGGGATCCAAATGTCACCGTTATTAACGGAGAAATTAGTTCAGGCAATTGACGCACTGAAGGTCCAGCACAACCTGGTCCAGCGGCCGGGTTGCTACCAAAAACTGGGCCGGTCAATTGACCAGTATTCAGAGCTCCTCAACCAGCTGAACACCTGGACGAGTGAATACCAAATTGCCCAATTGCCAGACCAACTTGTTGAGGAGATGGTCGTTCCATTCCCGGATAGCCGGGCCGACTACCACCTGCTGGGTCAGGTGTATGATCACGCCACCATTAGTCGGGCATGGACGGCAATGATGAACCTTCGTGAGCGCCTGAGCACCCCTTATTTCCGCCAGATCTTTGATATGGACCCCCACCCGGGAAGGGCCAAAACAGAGCTTTCGTTTGTCCTGAAGATGTTTTTGGCCCACCGGAGCAGCCACCGAACCCTGGTCATTGACCTCTCCTTATTGAAACAGTTTGAAAGCCGCCAGGGGGTCATCATTTCCTACCTCCTCAAGATCATTTTAAATAGCCGTCTCAAAAAGCGGGCCGCTTTTCCGGTGAATATCGTCCTTGACGAAGCTCACCGCTACCTGCCTGCTAACGACGGGACTCTTAGCCATAACGGGATTTTTCAGGTCCTCCGGGAGGGTCGCAAGGTCCAGCTCCGGATGATTTTGACAACCCAGTCCCCGCTGGACCTGCCCGCCAAGATGCGGTCACAATTTAATACGGTCCTCATCCACCGCCTCCTTAGTGTCGACGAATTAATCACTCTGCCCACGACAGTACCATTTTCCACGGTAGCGGGCTTACCAACTGGCCAGGCATTTTTGCAGACGCCCGGTGGTGCCCAGCAAGTGGTTGTGAATACGCCGGAGTGGTGGACAAATTAAGTACCGGCTGTGTGAATATTCACAATGCTTGTGCTTTTAATGAAAACGCTATCGTTACAAGGCGGTTTCAATGTTAAAAAATAATTGCCAAACGTTAACATTTTTAAATAGTGCTTTACTTCACAATATTTTTTGCTATAATAAAAAAAGCAAATTTGATATTTGCTACTACATAATGAAAATAACGTTGCTACGATAATATCGAATTATTTTCCTTTCATCCAATTAACATCCAAACATCATATATAAGTCGTATTACCGGGTAGCAATGATTAAGACGAAGCTGGGAAGTGTGCTTTTCCAGCTTCTTTTTATTTCCCAGGAAATAATTGTACAGGCCCCCGTAAAAATGCTTATAATTAATTGATAAGACAATAGGGGGAAGTAACTTGATAGAGATCAATAAGCACCGCTATTCATTTCCCAAATTATTGACTTTGGGATTCTTAGTGGTGATTGCCATCGGGACAGTTTTGTTGTTACTGCCGTGTTCGACCGCCAGTAGCCTCCATACCAGCTTTATGACGGCCTTTTTTACGTCGACGAGTGCGACCTGTGTGACGGGGTTGACCCTGGTTAGCACGGCCACCCACTGGACCCTCTTTGGGCAGACAGTGATTGCCCTCTTGATGGAGGTAGGGGGCCTCGGATTTATGACCTTCGCCGTCATGATGTCGTTGATGATCCGTCGCCGGGTGCGGATGTCGACCCGTCTGCTGACGCAGGAAGCCCTTAACCTGGATAACTTGTCACAGCTGAACGTTGTTTACCTGATTATTAAGCTATCGTTGTTAATCCAGGTCTGCGGAGCGGTCCTTTTGTTCTTCGACTTCTATCCCCGCTACGGGTTGGGGAAGGGAATTTGGTTCAGCATTTTCCATTCCATTTCGGCCTTTTGTAATGCCGGCTTTGACCTCTTTAGTAACAGCATGGAAAACTACCTGAATGACCCTTACATGATTTGTGTCCTGGCCGTGTTAATCGTTGCCGGGTCACTTGGCTTCCTAGTTTGGAAGGACCTCCTCAACTATCATAAGTACCACCACCTTTCCCTTCATACACAGCTGGCCTTGCGGACCGGGGCCGTGATCTTTGTCCTTTCCTTTATTGTTTACTTTGTGACGGAACATAATTTGGCCCAGTTGAGCAGCCAGATCAGTTACCCCCAGCGGTTGTTAAATACCCTCTTCATGGCAATTACCCCGCGGACGGCCGGTCTAGTTACCTTCCCCTACACCAAGTTGAGTGCCGCGGGAATCAGTCTGACAATCATGTTGATGTTTATTGGCGGCACGCCGGGGTCCACGGCTGGTGGGGTCAAGACGACCACAATCGGGCTGCTAGCTACCCAGAGTATTGCAACCCTGCGTGGCCAACGTGACACGAACTTTGCCCACCGGCGCTTTACCCAGAGTAACATCAACCGGGCCCTGACCCTATTCTTTGTTGCCCTCTGTATCGTCATGTTGGCAATCCTGTTGCTGGTGGAAACCCAGGACCTTCCCAAGCATGATTCCCTGGGCTACGTGACTTTTGAGGTGCTAGCGGCCTTTGGGACCACCGGGATTTCTTTGGGAATCACCCAGAGCTTGAACCTCTTTGGCCAGCTCGTGATCATGTCACTGATGTTTATCGGCCGGGTCGGCATCTACACCGTGATGTTCTCCATCTTCAATGCCCAGCCGAACGTAAAGAGTTACCGTTATCCAGAGGAGAGTGTTTTAATTGGCTAAAAAAGAAAGCTACGCCGTTATTGGTATCGGCCAGTTTGGGGCCGCAATTTGTGAGTCACTGGTTGCGGCCGGTCAGGAGGTCTTGGCAATTGACTCCAACCCTGAAGTCGTCAATGAGTTGGCAAACACCGTGATGCGGGCAGTAGTCGCCGATGCCCAGGATGAAGACGCCCTGCGGGAGGTTGATATTGGCCACTTTGACCACGTCTACATTTCGATTGGGAAAAACATCGAGGCCAGCATCATGGCGACCCTGATTACCAAGGACCTGGGCGCTCCTGACGTTGTTTGCCGGGCGGAAAATGTTAACCACGCCCGTGTCCTTGAACGGGTGGGGGCAGATATGGTGGTTCGCCCCGAGCATGATTTGGCCAAGCGGCTGATTTTTCAGCAATTGAACCCCACCTTGATTGACTACGTGAACCTCAGTAAGGAAACGACCCTGGCGGAAATCAACGTTAATAACCCGAAGTTCTACGGAAAGACTATTGGGGAAATCGACTTTCGGAACCGTTACCGGGTTAACGTGATCATCATTGTGAGTGAAAATGACGAGATTAACCAGATGCCCCAGGCTGATGACGTTATCCAGCCCCACGACAAAATTACGGTGGTGGGCAGTACCAAGGACATCCAGCGTTTAGATGAACTTATCCAAGATTAAGGAGTAGAAGAGTGAGAAAGAGTGCTATCAGTGTTGTTACCATTGCTATTATTGCGCTAATTGCCGTGTTTACCGGTCTTATTGGCGCCTTTGCCAGTCATGAATACTGGAACCTGATTTGGGTGGCCTTGATCATCATCTGGGCCGGGATCTTTTGCCATACCGTTTCCCGGGGCCACGAGAAGATCTGGCAACGCCTTTTACAACGGTTGGCGGTTCTCAAGAATGCCCAGGTACTGGACTTTAGTGCTGGCCGGTTGACGGACCTAATGATGATTGCTGGTCAGCTCCAGGTCCCCGGAAAGGTAACGGGAATTGCCGACTGGCAGCAAAGCCGGGAAATCGCTAAGCGGCGGGTTGCTGCCGCCAAGCTGGCGGACCGGGTAAAACTGGTTGATGGGTCAATGACGAATTTACCGTTTGCTAACCAATTGTTTGACTACGTAGTAATTGATTCGGCCCTGCATAACATCACTCCCGCCATTCAACGGGGGCGGGCACTCCAGAAAACCGCCCGGGTACTGAAGGCCCACGGGACCCTTGTAATTGTGGACACGCGGGCGATGAAGGAATACCGTCAGGTCCTTAGCAACGTTGGCTTTGACGACATTCAAGTCATTAATACCGGCTTTGATGGCTGGTGGGGTGGCCCCTGGATTACGACCAAGGTTATGATTGCCAAGCGTTCCTAAAATTTAATGCACGGGCCCCGAATAGCCGTATCTATAAGGTAGACGAATAAAGGAAGGAATGTTGGTATGTCACCAGAGCAGGTTCTTAAAGATAATTTTGGCTTTACGAAGTTTCGCAAGGGTCAGGCAGAGGTGATTTCCCGCGTCCTCGCCGGGCAAAACGTCCTTGCCGTGATGCCAACTGGTGGTGGCAAGTCACTTTGCTACCAGATTCCGGCCCTGGTCAATAACGGGATTACGGTTGTTGTGTCCCCACTGATTTCCTTGATGAAGGACCAGGTAGATTCACTGCGGCAAAACGGGATTAACGCGGCGGCCATCAATTCGACAATCCCCCAGGAGGAGGTTAACCCAATCCTGCGGGGTGCCTATGAGGGCCGGATTAAGTTAATTTACGTTACCCCCGAACGTCTCAACATGGACTACTTCCGCTACCAGTTAAATTTTCTCCCGATTGACCTTGTCGCAATCGATGAGGCTCACTGTATATCACAGTGGGGTCACGACTTTCGGCCGGCCTACCGGCAATTAAAGGATGCGGTTGACCAGCTGAAGTCGCACCCCAATATTCTTGCCCTGACGGCGACGGCTACCCCGGCGGTTCAGGAAGACATTGGTGACCAATTAGGAATCAGCAAGGATAATTTTATTATCACGAGTTTTGCCCGGTCTAACATCAGCTTTCGGGTGGCCCACCCGGAGACGACCACCCGGCGTTACATCCGTGACTACCTAAAGGAGCATCAGGACGAGGCGGGGATAATCTACGTTAACACCCGGCGAGGGGTTGACGAGCTTACCGATTACCTGGCTGGGCAGCACTTCTCCGTTGCGGGTTACCATGCCGGCATGGATTCTGCTGACCGGGCCCAGGTCCAGGATGATTTTCAGTTTGACCGGGTCAACACGATTGTGGCCACGAGCGCCTTCGGGATGGGAATTGATAAGAGTAACGTCCGCTTCGTCATTCACGCCACCAGTGCACAGAACATTGAGTCTTACTACCAAGAAGCGGGGCGTGCCGGCCGGGATGGCCTACCGAGCGAGGCCATCTTGATTTACCACCCCAATGATATTCGCCAGTACCGCTGGTTCATTGACCAGTCAACGGCGGACGATGATTATCGCGACCGCCAGTACCAGAAGCTCCAGGCCGTGGCAAACTACGCTAGCACGCCGGAGTGTCTTCAGCAGTTCATCGTCCGTTACTTTGGCCAGGATTGTCCGCCATGTGGTCACTGCAGCAACTGCACGGACCAACGGACAGTCCAGGATATCACGACGGAAAGTCAGCAGGTGATTGCCCTGGTCAAGGAACTGGGCGGCCGCTTTGGTAAGGGGGTTGTTGCCCAGGCGGTCACCGGCTCACAAAGCCAACGGATGCGGGAGATCGATGCCCAAAGTCTTGAACACTTTGGGGCCCTCAAGAAGATGAGCAAGCAGGCGGCAGCGAGCCTGATTGACTACCTGGTTGCGACCGGTGTCTTAGAAACCGCGGGCGCCCAGTACCCGGTTCTCCGGATTGCCCAGGCCGGGTGGAAGGTCCTGGACGGCGAGAAAAAAGTGACCCGCCGCCAAGAAGAGGCGCCATCGCGGGCCAACACCCAGCTAGCCGAGTCACCAGATGTCGCGGCCCTCTTTGAGAAGCTCCGCCAAAAACGGCGGGAGCTGGCCGACGAGCAGGGGGTACCCCCGTTTATGGTCTTTTCTGACCGGACCCTGCATGAGATGGCCCAGTCTAAACCGCAGACACAGCGGGATTTTCTCCTGGTCAATGGGGTCGGCCAGCGTAAGCTCGAACAGTACGGAGAGACCATGATGGACGTCATTGGTGAATACCTGGCAGGGAAAGAATAATATTAAAATACATAAAGAGGACGCTAGTATTTGGGAAATCTGAATGTTAGCGTCCTTTTTTGTGCTTTTTGTAGCTTCTCTTTTGAAAGTGGGGCTTGAGAAGTGTAGAATGATTCTAGCTTACTTTAAGGGAGTGGCATAATGAGTGAACAGAGTAATCATGTGCGCCGGTTACTGAAAACCCGGCACCTAGAGATGATTGCGTTAGGGGGCTCGATTGGAACCGGGCTGTTTATTGCCAGTGGTTCAGCAATCCATACCGCTGGGCCGGGTGGCGCAATCGTAGGGTATACGATCATGGGAATCATGGTCTACTTCTTGATGACGAGTCTCGGGGAAATGGCGACCTTTTTGCCGGTCAGCGGGTCCTTTGCAACCTACTGTACCCGTTTCGTTGACCCCGCATTGGGCTTTTCAATGGGGTGAATCTACTGGTTCAACTGGGCATTGACCGTTGCGGTGGATAGCACGACCGCCGGGATTGTCATGAACTTCTGGTTCCCCCACGTGCCGAGCTGGATATTTAGCCTGGTCGTGCTGATCTACATCATCACGGTCAACGCCCTGGCTGTCAGTGCCTTTGGTGAGGCGGAATACTGGCTGGCCATTATTAAGGTCCTGACCGTGGTCCTCTTCTTAATCGTCGGTCTATGCGTAATCGTTGGGATCATGGGGGGCCAGGCAATCGGCTTCCATAACCTAACCTACAAGCAGGCGCCATTTGTTGGTGGGGCCCCGACAATTTTAAGTGTCTTCCTGGTTGCGGGATTTTCCTTCCAGGGGACTGAGCTAGTGGGAATCACTGCTGGTGAATCGGCAACACCATCGAAGAGTATCCCCAAGGCTATTCATTCGACTTTTTGGCGGATCCTGCTCTTTTACATCCTAGCAATTTTTGTCATTGCCTGTGTCCTGCCGTACACCAGTAAGAACCTCCTGGGCTCCTCGGTTAAGGACATTACCATCAGTCCATTCACGCTGGTCTTCCGGCGGGCTGGACTGGCGTTTGCGGCAAGTGCAATGAACGCGGTTATCCTAACGGCGGTCATTTCTGCCGCTAATTCCGGGATGTATGCTTCCACCCGGATGATCTATTCGATGGCCCATGAAGGGCAGGCGTGGAAGATTTTTGGTCGGACCGATAAACGGGGAATCCCAATCTACGGTCTGATGGCTTCCACTTTGGTCGCCTCCTTGACTTTCTTGACGGGAATCTTTGGCCCGGGCATCTACGAATTCCTGATTGATTCCAGTGGTCTGGCCGGCTTCCTGACCTGGATGGGGATGGCGGTTGCCCACCTCCGCTTCCGGCGGGCATATCAGGTACAGGGGTACGACATTAACGACCTGCGCTACCGGGCATCTTTCTACCCGTTTGGGCCAATTTTAGCGGTTATCCTTTGTGCGGTGGTTGTGATTGGTCAAAACCCGACAGCGATTTTGGAGGGACAGTGGCAACAGATCATCCTGACCTACCTCAGTGTTCCCCTCCTGCTTGTCCTGTGGTTGTACTACCGGCTGCGCTACCATACGCACTTGATTCCGTTAAAGGATGTTAACCTTCACGGTGGTCAACTCAAACATAACAAGGTGATTTAATGGATATTCGGAATGTAAAACTAAGTGAACCCTTTTCGTCAGTTGATATTTACCATAGCAACACGGATAAACCCTTGCCAGGGGTCGTAATCGTCCCTGGTGGGAGCTATAACAAAATTATGGAACGCGATTCCGAACGGGTGGCGGTAACGATGGCTACACATGCTTTTCAGGCCTTTGTCATCCGTTACCCGGTAGTCGAGCATAAGGACTACCAGGCGGCTAAACGGGCTCTGGCTCAGGCCTTCGACTACCTGGTAGGTCACGCTACAGAGCTCGACCTTGACCCCCAGCGGCTCGGCGTCCTGGGCTTCTCAGCAGGGGGCCAGCTGGCTGCCGCATACAGTAACCAACCGGCCACGCGGGCTAAGTTTGTCGGCCTCGGTTACCCGGTTATCCAGCCGACAATTGACCAGCGGATGGGTGTTCAAACAGAAGACGTTGCCAAATTGGTAACGGCTCAGACGCCGCCGACGTTTATCTGGGGGTCAATTAAAGACGGCCTTACCCCGTACCTGGACCACGTTGCCCACTACGCAAACGCGTTGGCTGAGCATGATGTCCCGTTTGAACTTCACGAATTCAGCACTGGTGGGCACGGGATTGCCCTTGCCAACTACTACACCGGAATTGTTAACTACAATCGCCAGGACCAGCACATGGCCAAGTGGTTCCCGCTCTTTTTGGAATGGTTTCAGGAGCTAAATCTTAAATAAAAATAGCACGCAAACGTTCAAAACCAATGAACATTTGCGTGCTGTTTTATTTCCCGGGTAATAATTCAACCTTCCCACTGGCAACAGCATTGATGAAACGCTGGTCGTGTTCGACAAAGAGGAGGGGCGGCCGGTATTCATGAATGAGTTTGATCAATTGGTCCTGGTTGTAGGTGTCAAGGTAATTCAGGGGCTCGTCCCAGATGTAGAGGTTGGCGGGGGTAGCGAGCGACCGGGCCAGCTCAACCTTCTTTTGCTGGCCCATGCTCATTTGCTCGATCGGGACGGTGAAGCTGGCTCTTTCCATCCCTAGCTTACGCAGGATATTAAGAAACTGGTCATACTCTAGTTGGTTCTGTCGGGCAAATTCCCGCAAGGTACCGTGATTGGTGGCATAGTCCTGGCGAACACAGCTGACCTTTATTCCGTGAGCAAGGGAAATGTCCCCCGTGATCTTTCCCGTAAACTGCCCAAAGAGGGCCTTGATGAGGCTTGACTTCCCAATTCCGTTAGGACCAATCAGTGCTACCTGCTGTCCGGCCTTGACCGCAAAACTGACGGGTTGGAAGAGCGGCGTGGGGGCCCAGCTCAGGGTAACCTTGTCAAGACTAAGAAGGGTTTCGTGGTGGGTCCCGACCAGGTTAAGGGGGAGGGGGACAATCTCTTCGACCTCCGCCATTAACCCTTGCCGGTCCTCAATGGCGGAGGTTAGCCGGTTCGTGGTGGTCACAGTTTTCTTCATCATCTTCGCGGCCTTGGCGCCAATGAAACCCTTGTCGGCGTGTGCATTGTTCTTTTTTTCGTTTTCTGCCCGCTGGGCCCACTGCGACCGTTGCTGCCGGTTTTTCTTGAGTTCCTTGATTTCGGCCTTAAGTTGGTGGTTCTTGGCGGCGGCCTCCTGGTCCCGCCGCTTCTTCTGGGCAAAGTAGGTGGCGTAATTACCTTGTTCCAGGACCAGCTGGTGCCGTTCGATTACCAATGTATGGTCGATGACGGTGTCGAGAAAGGCCTGGTCGTGGCTCGTAAGGATGAAGCCCTGCTGCTTGGTCTGTAGGTAGGCGGCCACCTGTTTGCGCCCGACCTGGTCCAGGTGGTTAGTGGGCTCATCAAGCAGGAGAAAGGCCCCCGGTAAGGCAAAGAGGGCCGCAAGTTGGACCTTCGTTTGTTCGCCCCCACTGAGGGTGTTGTATGGTTGCCAGAGGATTGCCGGGTCGACCCCCATGGTGTTTAGCTCACGTTCGATTTGCCACTGGGCCAAGTTGGCGAGGCCGGGTGCCCCTAGCAGGGTATTAATCGTTAGGTCGTCACTTTCGTCGGTAATCAGTGGGAAGTAGGCAAAATTAAGGTTACTGGTCACCGTTCCCGTATAGTCCAGCTGGTGTAAGAGAATCTTCATCAGGGTCGTTTTACCCCGTCCATTGCGCCCCAGTAAGCCCATCTTCCAGTCACTATTAATGTTTAAGTGACAGTTGGCAAAGAGGGGGGATTGGCCGGGGTATGCAAAGGTAAGTTTTTTAATAATAATCGGTTCCATTAGATAATCACGTTCCTTTCTGGAGCGCAAAAAAGGCCTACCCGCGTAGGATAGGCCCTTATTTTTGACGGACTTTACCGTCACTAATGGAACCAACTAAATGAAATTATAATTCTACCCGGGAAAGCTAATTCGCACTGTATGCCGAACTAACAATCTTAAAATGTGTAGAATTAAAACTTCAATGGTTGATCCCTCCGTGTAAATGATGCTGTCAGTATAATAACTTTTCTTTCGCTTGTCAACTACTTGTTTAATTCGCCATCGGCAATTTTGTCAAGCATTGGCCGGGATGGGATGAAGAAGAGCTGGCCGGTAAGGATGTCGGAGAATGAAAGCAGGTAGTCCTCGTTCTTCAGCATGTTTTCTAGCATCGTCTTCGTAACCTTCCAGTAACGTGAGTAGCCGATGAAGTAGGTCCCGGTGATGCCAGAAGCGGGATCAGAGTAAGGAACGTTCATCCGGACAATCTTTTGTTCAACCCCGTTAATCTTGGCTTGGGAGGCAACGTTGTGGGCGTTCTTGAACTTTTCACCATCCGGCAGTTCCAGATCGGAGAACTTCTTCCGCCCCACGGCCTTTTCTTGGTCTTCGGTGGTCAACTTGTCCCAAATGTCCATGTGGTGGCGCCACTTTTGGGCGAAGGCGTAGGACCCGTTTTCAAAGAATGGGTCTTCATCGCCAACAATGGCGTAGTCAGCGGCGTCTTCAACTTGTGGTGCCTCGGTACCGTCAATGAAGCCAATGATGGCCCGGCCTTCGAAGTAACGGAAGCCCTTCGTCTCGTCAACAACGGTGGTGATGTCCTTCAAGAAGAGGCGGCATTGACTGATCAGTTCGTAGACGACGGCCTCATCATTAGCCCGAATGTGGAGGAAAATATCACCCTTCGTGGCTGGCATTGAATACTTTTCAGTTGCCAATGTCTCGTATGGTTCCAGTTCCTTCGGCTTTGGTGCGTCAGGGAAGAGGTAGTCCCATGCCGCACTACTGAAACCGAGTGAGGCTCTTAAATCACCCTTGTTATCACGAATTCTGAGGGAACGAACAATTGCTTGGTAGCGGTCCACAAATTCTTGGATTGCTGCTTGTTCCTTGGCCTGATCCTGTCGATTAAGCTCGAGAACAGTGAATTGAACGTGTTCGCCTGCATCTTTCCAAACATCTTGTGCTTTACTTGGATTCATAGTCATTGGAAAAATCTCCCTTCACATTAGTTCCAATTCCACCTTTCATTATACCATTTTAAGGGTGCCATGGCCTGCTGTTGGCAGTGCCAAAAAGTTTTCGGTTTACTTTGGATAGCGTTTTGGCTTATGATATAAGCATTATTAAATACAAGAGGATCAAATAACTATGATGAATGCCGATAATTCTGTCGTGTTTAAGATGCACCTGATTAAAATTGCTCCAGACACATATGAGCAATATTTAAATGCCAACCGCGGTAACCTGATTACAGCGGTGGCAATTGAAGATGGTACCTTTGGAATGTATGCTTCGCACCAGCCAGACGACCTCACGAGCAACTACCTGTTTGAGGTCTTTGACAACCAGGAAGCGTACAAAGAACACGTTAGTTCTGACCAGTACCAGCAGTTTGCACAGAAAATGGATGGTGTGGTCACTAAGCACGATGAAATTGACCTGGTACCCCAGTTCATGGGTCACCAAAACGTGGCGCTAAACATTAGCACCCCGAACGACTTATGGGTCAACATCGTCCGGATGACGGTGGCTGCGGACCACCAGGCCGAATATAAGAAGGCGGTGACAGCTGAATTACAAGGAGCACTGAGTAACGACCCGGGGATGTTAGCTGTCTACGTGGGTACCGAAGAGGGAAAACCGAATGAATGGGTAATCTACGAGGTCTTCCAGTCAGAAGAAAATTACCGTCAACACGTTGCTGACCCTGCTTACCAGGCATACAAAGATAACACCAAGCAATGGGTCGAAAACAAGGATGTCAAGCAAACAATTGGTGACGTCCTGGTTAATCAAAACAATAACTAAAAAGGATTGGCGAAAGTTTTCGCCAATCCTTTTTTGTAGAAGATTTTTAAGAGAGATCCTGAAGAGAAATTACTTTTGTTCCATAACGGTTTCGCCGTTTGCAGTGATGGTGAAGGTCTTCTTAGCAGCGTCGGCATCCAAGACGGCCACGTTAGCCCCATCCTTGTCCTGACGAGTAATCTTAATGGTCGTTTCGGATGGTGTTTCCACCTTGATGGAACCGTCAAGGTCAAAGGCCGCAAACTTGTTCCGCCATGATAACAGCTTCAACAGGTTAGCAACAACTGGCCGTTGAACTTCCTTGGCAACTTCTTCCTTGGTGTAGTAGTGACGGTTGATGTTCCGCCCTTCCTTCGTCTTTTCGAGCAGGTCAAGATCGTTTGAACCAGCCAGCAAACCAACGTAGTAGATCATTGGGATACCAGGGGCAAATACTTGGAATGCCCGGGCTAACAGGTAAGCCTTGTCATCGTCACCAAGGGCGGAGTAGTAGGTGGAGTTGATTTGGTAAATGTCCAGGTTGTGGTATTCAGCGCTGGAGTACTTCCGCTTAACGTTGGCCCCAACCTTGTACAATTCGTTGGAAGCGTACTTGATTTCGTCATCGGTCAAGATGTCCTTAGCATCCACAACCCCGATTCCATCGTGGGTGTCCAGCGTGGTGAATTGCTTCATTGGGCACATTTTCAGCCAGTTAGCCAGCCGTTCCGTCTTGCCAGAGTACAGGGTGTACAGGGTGGTCATTGGGAGGGCAAAGTCATAAATGAAGTAACCGTGCTTGGAAATCTTTTGTGGAATGGTGTAGTGTTCGTGAATTTCTGGAAGGATTTCGGCCTTGTAAGGTGCCAGGATATCACGAACTTCATTTAACAGGTCCCAAATTTCTGGTTCAACAAAGAAGTCGTTGGTGTCAACCTTCTTAACGGCGTAAGCAAAGGCGTCCAACCGAATCAAGTCGGCACCGTGCTTAACCATGTCAGTTAACGTTTGCTTGAAGAATTCTTGGGCAACCTTGCTCTTAACGTTGATGTCGATTTGTTCTTCACCAAACGTGTTCCAAAGGTGTTCCTTGCTACCGTCATCAAAGTCAATTTCTTGTTCTGGGGCCTTATCCTTCCGCTTGTAGATCAGGTCGATATCTTTTTGCGTAGGGCGACCCTTACCAGCAGCTTTCCAGAACTTTTCCCAACGGATGAAGAAGTCGCTGTACTTGGAAGCGTCATGGTTCTTCTTAAAGTCTTGGTACATCACTGACTTCTTGGAGATGTGGTTGATCATGAAGTCAAACATCAGGTAGTAGTCTTCACCCAGTGCTTCGACGTCGTCCCAGTTACCAAAGGCAGAGTCAACAACATCGTAGCGGTAAGGGGCAAAACCACGGTCACCGGTTGATGGGAAGAATGGTAAGAGGTGGACACCACCAATAGCGTCACCAATGTATTCCTTAAGGACTTCGTGAGTTTCCTTAATGTTCTTGGCCATGGAATCAGAATAGGTGATCAACATTGCTTTGTTTTGAATTGGCATAATAAAAGACCTCCAAAAATTATTGAGCTTGTTTTGCATTGTGACGAGTAGCAACAAAAATAATGACCGCAATCAGGATCAGGACGAACCCGTAAATGGGGAATGGCGCCGCCAGCCCCATCCCACTTGTTGGCTTCCCCAGCAGGTGGTTGGTCCATTCCGCAATCGATGGGGAGAAGAATGAGCCAAAGTTGAAGCCAATCAGGCAAAGGGAAGTAACCAGTGGTTGCCGGTTAGCTGGTGCCAAGTCCGGCAGCAGGTTGAAAATCAGCGGTGAAACCAGCTGAAGTGGGAAGCCGATTAACAATAAGCCGATGACCATCATGACAAAGTTACGACCGGCAAAGCCAAACAAGAAGTTGGCAAGCGCCATCAGGCCGAGTCCCAAGTAGACCGTCCCGAAACCTAGCCGCTTTTGGATAGCACCGTAAGAGATTCCACCCAAAGTAGCCCCAATCAGCATCAGTGACAAGAACATTGATGAGCCGGCATAGTGGCTCCCCTTAATCATAACAGCTAATCCGGGGAAGCGGTTCTCCATTCCCACATAATCAGTGACGAGCAGGAAGGCGAAGAGAACGAGCAGGTAAACCAGCGGGCTGATCTTAGTAATCGGCTGACTTTCTGTTAAGTCAACGGCTAAGTTATCCTCGTCAATGTCTTCATCCTGTGATTGGCTATCGTCAGGGACCCGCAGTGCGAAGAAGAGTAGGACCAAAAAGGCCAGAAAGTAAACCGCAAATGAGAAGTGCCAGCCGGCAAGACTGAGGAATAAGCCGGCAATTGTTAATGTATATGCCTGACCAATCTGTTCCGCAGCGGCCCGCCAGCCAAGCATCTGGGCCCGCTCAGTGCCTTCGTACCAAATCGAAATCATTGAGATTGCTTGCGAATTATATAGACCGTAACCAGCCCCCAGGATTAACCGCGAAATTAGAATCGTGGTGTAGTTGTCGACAAACATCGGGACAATCCCCGCAAAACCGACAATCGTTACCCCCATCATGATGATCTTTTTATCAGAAATGTGGAACCATTCCTGAAGCAGTGGTGAGAGGACCACGAAAATCATGACGGCAAAGGAAGGGGTGGTGACCAGGTACTCAGACTGGGTCTGGGTGACGTTCAAGGCGGCCTTCAACTGTGGAAGAGAGCCTTGAATGGCGTAAGCACTGGTTACCATGAAGGAAACGGATAAGAACGCGAGCTTTGTAATAATCGAACTTTTGTTATTCATACCTCGTATTGCTTCCTAAAAGATAATCTTTTGACAAACGTTTATCAATTTGATTTGTGACTATAATATACAATGTAAAATTACTATTGTCAAACGTTTATCAAAAATATTTTGCAATCACTTTCATTGCTGGTGGGCCGGCGATAATTGAAAATACACCTGAAAGCTTATCAGTACTGAGGAAGACGGTTAATCGGCGGTGATTGTTCAGTGGGTTGCAAAAGAAAAAAGCCCCGGCAGCCGTCCTTCATTTTGAAGGGTGGTGCCAGAACTTTTCTCCCTAGTGATTAGTACTGCTTATT
This sequence comes from Limosilactobacillus avium, assembly GCF_947381485.1. NCBI lineage: Bacteria > Bacillati > Bacillota > Bacilli > Lactobacillales > Lactobacillaceae > Limosilactobacillus > Limosilactobacillus avium. The sequence goes on from NZ_CANCWN010000006.1 coordinate 21,375, forward strand.
ATATTCGTAAACCAGTTCGGGTTCGCGACCAGTACGCTTGTATTCGTTTAGGGCATCGATTTGCTGCATTTCATCACTGGTTAATTCAAAGTCATAGATATCTGCGTTCTGGGTAATTCGGGCCTCGTGAACGGACTTTGGAATAAAGGAAACGCCGTTTTGCAGGTGCCAGCGCAGGATTACCTGGGCAGGTGACTTGTGGTGGCGGTCACCAATTTCCTTGAGGATCGCTTCATTAAGAACCGCGCCCCGCCCAAGCGGACTCCACGCCTGGGTAACGATGTGGTGGTCGTGATTAAACTTGAGAAGCGGCTTTTGGGTAAGCAGGGGGTGGAGTTCGATTTGGTCCACGACCGGCATTTCGTGTGCTTGGGTGGCGAGGTACTGGAGGTGAATCATCTCAAAGTTGCTAACCCCGATTGACTTGGCGAGCCCGGCCTTCTTGAGATCTTCAAATGCCCGCCAGGTATCAAAGAAGGCGCGCTGAATTGGCCAGTGAACCAGCAAGAGGTCTACGTAATCCATCTGGAGCTTCTTTAAGGATTCCTTGACGGAGGCGATTGCCCGGTCATAGCCCTGGTTGTCTTCGCTGACCTTGGTGGTTACGAAAATATCCTTACGGGGGATGGCTAACTTCTGCAGGGCCGTTCCGACCTCAGCTTCGTTGCCGTATAGTTGGGCGGTATCAAAGAGCCGGTAGCCGTCTTGGTAGGCGTTTTGGATTGATTTTGTCATCGTTTCTTGACCATCGACCTTGTACAGGCCAAAGCCCTCTTGGGGCATCTTATTACCATCAGCAAGGGTTAAAAGGTTACTTTTGATATCCATTGAATACACTTCCTTACAAATCGATAGTAACACATCAAAAAATAAATGTTTACTTCATTGCGTTCTTGGTTACCCGGGCGAGTTGCTCGATGGTTTGTTGGCCTCCCGCCATTGAGGAGTTATAATCCGTGTACACGGCAATCGTGTAGTCCGTACCGTTGTTGTTCTTTACGTAACCAATACTGTTGACAATCCAGCCAGAACCTTCGTAACTTAACCAGCCGTTTTTAATGGCAAAGTTGTTACTGTCCGCAGAGATTCCCCAGTTTTGATCGGCGTCAACGTTACTCATCAAGGAACGAATCGTCTGTTGTTGCTGACTAGAGAGGATGTCGGACTTATAGAAAATGTTATTGAGCAACTTGATCTGGTCACGCGGTGTGGTCGTTGACAAGCCCCAGTTTTCCCGGGCGGTAGAATCGGTCATCCCAAACTTATCAAAGGTTTGCTGGAGCCCCGCTTGCTTACCTAAGTAGTTTTCAAAGAGTTCAGTCGTTGCGGTGTTATCACTTTGTTCAATCATGGCCTTAGCCAGGTTTTCCTGGTGGGCGGTCAGGCCGTTTGGCTGTTTGAGCAGGATTCCTGCCAAGATTGCAACCTTGACAGTACTGGCGGCATGAAACTTATGGTTAGGCTTGTTGGCAGCGGAATACACCCGGTGTGTCTTGGGCGAATAGACCGAGATGCTCACGTTTCCATTTGAGGTGTAAATAATCTTGTTCCAGGCGCTAGTGAGGCGGTTATTAAGGGAACCATAGCGGTGGACTCCCCATATTCCCAAAATAATCAGGATAATAACTAGCCAAATTCTTCTCTTGCGGTGGTGTGTTCTTTGCTGCATATCACTTGTCCCCTTAATCATGAAATCCACATAAATACAATGATACCGATAATAATGAAAAAATAAAGCCAGGGGAATAATCTTAAGGATACTTTTTAACTTTTAGGTTTTCGGAACCGATTTGTTAACAAAACGTCATATTAAATTACTTGTTTTTCGGCTATGATATGAAGGTATGTAAAAGAAACAAGCGGGAGTGATAGTAATTAAGAAATTAGTTATAAGGGTGTTACTGATCATAATCAGCTTAAACATCAGCATAGTTAGTGGGATTACCGGTGTGATGGCTAGCAGTAAGAACCCGGCCTTCTTTAATATGAAGGCCCGGTCTGCTTACGCAATTGACGCCGAAAGTGGCCAGGTCCTTTACCAAAAGAACGCCACCAAGCGCTACCCGATTGCTTCGGTCACCAAGATTTTGACACTGGCGGTAATCGAACAGGATATTCGTGACCACAAGATGAGTTGGAAGCAGAAGATCACCATTACGCCGGAGGTTGCTAAGGTCGCCAACGACTGGCACTTCTCAAATGTTCAGCTGAACGCCGGGGAAAAGTACAGTGTTAAGCAGTTGGTTGATTCGATGATGTTGGTTTCCGCTGATGGGAGTACGGAAGCCTTAGCATTGGCAAGTGCCGGGAGCACGGCCGCCTTCAACAAGAAGATGCAGCGCGTTGCCCATGCCGCTGGCGTCCACGATGCCAAGATTTATAACATGATTGGCCTCCCTAATGGTGACTTGGGGAAAAACGCCATTAAGGGGGTCGATAAAAACGCGGAGAACCTCTTTTCCGCCCGTGACATGGCTCTAATTTCCAAGTACGTGATTGAAAAGTATCCAGAAACGCTCAACATTACCAAGGAAAAATTTGCCGACTTTGATGTTAGTGCCGACCATAAGGAGCACATGGTAAACATCAATTCCCTGTTACCACAGAATGGGGCGGCACCAAAGGATTGGCAGATTGACGGTCTGAAGACGGGGAACACGGATGCGGCCGGTAAGTGTATTGTTAGTACCGGGACGTATGCTGGCCGGCGGGTCATCGTCGTTGCCCTCCATACTAAGGGTGGCTGGAATGACCAATCTAAGAACCAAAAGGCCTTTTATGAACAGCTGGCCGCCAGTTACCAGCCCCAAATGCTAACGAGTATCAAGGGATTACCTAAGTCCCTGCGGACACAGCGGGTGGTTCACGCTAAGAAGCACCATTCCACGCAATTGGCCCTTACCAAGCCCGTGACGGTTTGGTTGCCGAAGAACACAAGTTGGGCCCAGGCAAAGCCAACCCTCCGGATTGATAAGCAGCACCGGTCAGTGACCGGCAAACTTAAGGCACCTCTGAAGAAGGGCGAAAAGGTGGGGGTTATCAAACTTCACCCGGCTGGTTTACCAACCATGAAGGTTCCGGTTAAGAGTACCCACGCAATTCAAAAGACGTTCTTCTAAAATAGGAAACGAAGAAAAAGCACCAGGGCGCCCCGTAATAAAAAAGAAGAGAGGGTAGGAAAATTCACAGTTTTCCTACCCTCTCTTAAATATTTAGAAATATGAATTAGTATTCAACATGCCACTTGACAGTGTAAGTCTTTTCTTCACCAGGGTGAAGGTCGACGTTACCAAATTCAGGGTGGTGTGGTGTGTCAGAAAGCGTTTGGGCTTCCATGGCAATCCCCGTATGTGGTTGGACCTTACCGTGGTTGTAAACGGTTGGGTCGTCCGAGTTCATGGTGTACATGACCAAGCCGTTCCGGTCAGAGTACAGGGTCATCTTCCGGTCACTTTCTGGATCTTCAAGGGTGGCAACCGGCTTGTCCAGGCTTGGTTCAACTTCCCAAATATCGTCAAAACCATTTTCCTTCGTTGCGGCCATTGGCTTCAGGGCATCGGCCAGCTTGGTTGGTGTACTAAAGTCGAATGGGGTTCCGGCATTGGCAACCTTTTCGCCCGTTGGAATCTTGCCATCATCAACGGCCAAGTGGTTCTTGGAGTTGACGTAGAGCTTTAAGTTGTCAATCGTCTTTACAGCGGCGTTTGACAGGTTCCAGTAGGTGTGGTTGGTTGGGTTGAAGAGGGTGTCGGCATCGGTGGTGGCACTGAACTTCAGGCTCAGGTTATCGTTGTTGTCAAGCGTGTAGGTAGCGACAACGTGCATCTTACCAGGGAAGGTATCCATTTCTGGTGTTAAAGTCAGGCTGAGGGTTAGGGAAACAGCATCGTCCGTTACCTTGGTACCGTCAACATGCCAAACGTGGTTGTAGAAACCGTTCTTACCACCGTGGAGGGTGTTCTTCCCTTCGTTTTGTTCAACGTGGTATTCCTTGCCGTCGATCTTAAATTCACCGTCGCCAATCCGGCCAGCAACCCGACCGATCAGACGGTTGGTGCAGAAACCATTCCCGGTGAATTCATCTAAGTTTTCGGAAGTCAAAACCATATCGGCCTTACCGCCATCCTTGGTTGGGACCTTGAAAGATTGCAGTAAACCGGCAAAATCCAGGATGCCAGCTTGAACGCCGTTGTCATTAGTCAATACGTACTTAGTTACAGCTTGGCCATTAAATTTACCAAATGGCACTTTAACGATATCCATAAATTAAATTCCTCCTTGAAAGTAAGCGCTTTATGTATACATAATATTCTACCACAGTTTGCAAAGTGATGAACAAATGAAGGAAAGATTGTCTGTTTAATGGCGAAGGGGATAAAATAGTCGTAAAGGGGATGGCAACATGCGGCAGGATTGGTGGCCACGTTTTAAGAAGAGCTTTCAACGCAATTTCATCGACTTCCTGATGATCTTTGCGGCCGAAGACGAGTTCATTCACAAACATAAGCGTAGGAGCAGTATGATTGCGGAACAGAAACGCTACGGTAAGAATGAAAAGGATAAATAAATGAGTAAAACAACTCCTTGCATTTTTAAACGCAAGGAGTTGTTTTACTCATTAGGCTTTTTCAGCCGCCTTCTTGAAGGCGGTATAATCGGCGGTCACCTGGTCAACATAGCGCAGTGACCAGTCGGCGAGGCCCTTGTCCAAGGCCTTCTGGTGCTTGAGGTAGCCCCGGATCATTGGTGAAGTTGGGCTCTCAGTATGGGCCATTGCCAAAAGGAGGGCACATACCTGGCAGTATAGTTGGAAACTATCGAAGTCAAGCTTGTTGACCTTGACGGATTCCTTCATGTCACGGAACTGCCGAACGTAGTAACTCCGTCCGCCGAAGCGTGTGCTGGCCAGGAAGGGGTCGGAACTTGACTGGAGGACCCGCTGGGCGGTCACAATACGGCGTCCGGCCTGGATCCCGTTTTGAATGGCCTGTTGGACCTGGAGGTTGAGCAGGTTGTAACGCAGGGGTAGGGCCTCCTTGACCTGGAGAACGAGGTGACTACCGTCAATCCCCGTCAGGAGAATCAAGTAACACCGGGTCCCAAAACTGCCGACACCAACGCTGTAACGGATGATGTCCGAAATGTGGAAGTTGGCGAGGAGTACGCGGACGTCCTCCCGAGCGTTTTGCCGGTAGAAGTTGTAGCCGGCGACAACCTGCTGGTAGAGGATGGGGCCCAGGTGCTTAGCACGGGGCGGGTTATCCTTAAAGACCAGGTTACCCTGGTCATCCTCCGTTCCCATCTTTTGGATGATTTTTTCAGAGTTGCTGTGCTGGCTCTTCTTCATGATCTTTTGCAGGCGGTAATTCATCTGGTCATTGCCGTCCCCTAACGAATCGATTGTCTGGATCATATCATTGATTTCAAAGGAAAAGTAGAAGACGTCAGACAGGGTCATCCGGTTGGCACGCTTGATGGCGTGACGGTAGGTCTTGGTGGTCAGTTGGAGCAGACTGTACAAGTCCTCCTTGGCAAAGCCATTTTCCTCACCCGCCAGCTCGGCGCTGACCAGCAGCCGCTTTAGGTCACTTTCCCAGTTACCAATCCGGGCTTCGTCAAAGTCGTTGAGGCCAAATAACAGTTGCCGTTCGGGAGAGGCGTAGAAGCCAAAGTTGTTGACGTGCGCGTCCCCACTGATGACGATGGGGATATTGCTTTGGGCCTGCTTCTTGAGGTCCTGTTCCATCAGTTCGGCTGTTCCCCGGAAAAATGAGAAGCGATTGGCCAGCATCCGTTCGTGGCGCAGGGGGAGAAGTTCGGGAATCATCTTGGACTCGGTCAGCCCGATGGCGGCGACGGGGTCACGGTCGACCGGCGTGAAGGTTGCCAGTTGCGAGCTCGGGACTGCTGCCTGCTGTTTCTTCCCCGCTTCCACCAGCTCCTGCTTACTTTTGGGGATCTGTAGTCGTTTCAAGTCAAAAATATCAAGCTGTGAATTGATCATGATGAGCTTCCTTTCCAGTTACAGTTAATAAACCTATTTTAGTATTTTCTTTAAGTTTAGGGAACAATGTTTGTCATCAAAAGGCCAATCTGTCAAAATGAAAGTGAACATAATTAAGGAGGGGTTTAAGTGATTATCGCAGTTGATAGTTCCTTTGCTCAACACCTGCATGTTAACCCGCATGAAGTTGCTGAACAGGATTTAAATGATGCCCAGGCCTGGTCGGTACACCTCATTGGTGACTTCATGGTTGTAATGAATAACCAGCTTGCCGTGCCGGTAATTGTCCGCCACCCGCAGCGTTTTAACGACTCCCGGTCTTTTATCGCCGGCTTCAAGCGCGAATTTTTGCGCCTGATGGAGGCCGCCAGCCTGCCCCATGCCAAAATTCGCTTGATCCGTGATGACCAGTTAGCCACGGTCCAATTTACATATTTGATGACACCGGCTATTGAGCGCCAGCTAAAAAAGTGTGAGGAGATGCTTACGGGAACGGGGGCCCTGATTGACTGGGATGAACAACCTAACAATACGGAGATTGCCCTCCAACTGGCAGATAAGCTCCAGGTAATGGACCCGCAGCTAGAGGACACGGTCCCCGTCATGGACATGCTTGAGAAGTATTCCCTTGATGAATTCCACCTGCCGGCCCACCCAGCCTTTAATGAACAGAACCGTCGCTACCTTTATCACGATGAATCACTGGTCGACATTACCAGCGCTGTTGCCGTGAGTCAGCTCTTTTTGACGGACTACCAGAAGTACCTGGCAAAGCGGCAAAGAAATGACCAGGTTATTGACCGCGACAAGGACATTGCGACGGAATACTGCTCTTATTGTGAAGCCCGCGGCCTTTCACCGCTGGATGACCTGACTTTGCCGTACTACTACCTCCTCCACTATGAGGAGATCACGGAGGAAAACATCTCCGATGCGGAAGCTAAGGCAATTGTGGCGGCCCTCAGTGACTTTGGGCACTTTATGCACGACCAGCACTTCTTTGCCGATGAGGACTTCGATAACTTTATCCAGGCGGCCGGTCAGGGCCTGGAGGATCGCCACTCGCCCCAGTACCTGTTCCGCCTCCAGCAGCTTTTGCATAACATGCAAGAGGAACTGACCCGGCAGCGGCAGAGCCTAGGGCGTTCCCGGTCCATGGCCAAAAAGCGGCTAAGGGTCCGGGCGGTCCTGAAAGGTTACCGCCCAACCATGTGGCGGGAATTTGAGGTCGGTGGGGACACCCGGCTTGATAAACTCTGCTTCCAAGTGCTTGCCAGCTTTGGGGCCACCGGCGACCACCTCTTTGAACTTCACATTGGGGAAAAAGTTTACCAACTACCGTTCAACCGGGGCAAGCAGTCGGGAGAGGCTTTGACGACCCACTGGCTAGGCGAATTTAACCCCGGGGATGAATTTGTCCTGGAATATGATTTTGGTGACTCGTGGACGTTTACCATCACAGTTGAAAAGGAAACCACCCTCCGTCGCCTGCAGAATAACCGTCACGCCTACCTGCTGGATGGGTACGGCAGTGGCATTATTGAAGATATTGGTGGAACAAGCGGCCTAATGCAGGCGGCTGAAGATGACCCGACAATCAACCACGAGATTGACCTTAAGGTAAAGCAGAGTCAGTGGGGCGAGCAGATTGCCCGCCTCCAGCACCGTTATGAATAAGGTGATGTTATTCACAAATTCCGGCTTAGCGTTACAATAAGAATAAAAATCAGGAAAGTGAGGACTTAAGATGTCAGGAGAAAGTGAAAACATTCCAGAAACAATGCGTGCCTGGGCAGTTACCACCCCGGGACCAATTGACGGGGAAAAGGCGCCCATTAAGCTGGTCGAAAAACCGGTTCCCCACCCGCAACGGGGCGAAGTGCTTGTTAAGGTTTTGACCTGTGGGGTCTGTCACACCGACCTCCACGTAACGGAGGGGGACCTGCCAGTCCACCGTGAACACGTCACCCCGGGCCACGAAATTGTCGGTAAAGTGGTTGCCCAGGGTCCCGAGACACGGCGCTTTGAACTGGGCGAACGGATTGGGATTCCGTGGTTCCGTCACGCCTGTGGGGTATGTAAGTTCTGTCGATCCGGTCACGAAAACCTCTGTCCCCACTCGATTTACACGGGCTGGGACCACGATGGTGGCTATGCTGAATACGTTACCGTCCCTGAAGGATTTGCCTACCGGATTCCCGAACGCTTTGACGATTTGACGGCGGCCCCTCTCCTGTGTGCCGGCATTATCGGTTACCGGGCATTTGAGCGGGCAAATATCCCCGCCGGTGGTCGCCTCGGCCTGTACGGCTTTGGTGGGTCTGCCCACATCACCGCCCAAATTGCCTTAGCCCAGGGGATTGAGGTGCACGTCTTCACCCGGGGGAAAGATGCCCAGAAGTTTGCCCTCCAGCTGGGATGTGCTTCTGCCCAGGGCGCCTATGACCCATCGCCAGTACCGCTGGACTCGTCCATTATGTTTGCCCCGGTTGGTGACATGGTCCTCCCCGCTCTGAAGAGCCTGACCCCAGGGGGGACCCTGGCCTTGGCCGGAATTCACATGTCGGATATTCCAACCATGAACTACCAGGATGACATTTTCCACGAAAAGGTCCTGACCAGCGTTGAGAGTAACACCCGTCGTGATGGCGAAGAGTTCTTGACTCTCGCGGACCGGCTCAAGATTGAACCGGCCGTAACCGAATACCCGTTTGAAAAGGCGGACATGGCCCTGCGCCACGTCAAAGGTGGTAATATTAAGGGTGCGTGTGTCCTGCGGATCAGTAAGGACTAACTGAAGTAAAAAGAAATGAGGAAATGCTATGAACTATCCACAGTTAAACTTGGACCAAGAAACTGGTCCTAAGGCAACCATCAAGACTAACCAGGGGGAAATCAAAATCCAACTCTTCCCAAAGCAAGCTCCTAAGACGGTTGAAAACTTTACTAAGCTGGCCGAAAAGGGCTACTACGACGGGGTCATCTTCCACCGGGTTATTCCTGACTTCATGATCCAGGGTGGGGACCCGACTGGGACTGGCCGTGGTGGCGAAAGCATTTACGGCCAGGCGTTCGAGGATGAATTCTCAACAGCACTCTTTAACTTTAACGGGGCCTTGTCGATGGCCAACGCTGGTCCTAACACCAATGGCAGTCAGTTCTTTATCGTTTCGGCCACCCGGGTCCCAGCCAACATGCTGGACGAAATGAAGACGGTCGGTTATCCCCAAGAGGTGATTGACTATTACAAGAAAAACGGGGGGACGCCGTGGCTTGACCACCGTCACACTGTCTTTGGCCAGGTAATCGCCGGGATGGATGTTGTTCAAAAAATCAGCAAGGTTGCCCGCGACCAGATGGACAAACCAAAAGACGACGTGGTAATGGAAAAGGTTACGATTGAAAAGTAATATAAAATGTAAGTAGAATAAAAAAGCCGCTGGCGCTCAGTCTTGAACGTCAGCGGCTTCTTGAATATTTACTTACCCTGCTTTACCAGCAGTTGCCAGAGCTTCTCTTCGTTACTTGATAAGAGCGCGGTTTCCCGCCGGGCCAGCGATAAGCGAAAGTGGGGCTGGTCATTATCGGTAATGTCTAAGGTGGTCACCTGGTCGGCCGGTGAAATTGCCAGGCTGGTCAAAAAGGAAATACCGAGGTTTTCCGCCACCATTGCCTTAATGACGTGGATGTCGGGGGTCCGGAACAGGACGTGGGGACGGAAGTGGGCGCCGTGGCACATCTGCTTGAAGGCCTGCTCATGGAAGAATTCACTACCAGGGATAATGAACTGTTCGTCTTTAAGCTCGCGGAAGGTTACCGCTGCCTTGTTTGCTAGGGGATGGTCCTTACTGATAATCACCTTGAAGGGGTAGTGGGCAAACTCCTCCGTTTTGAGGCGGGGCTGGTCAAGTGACTCGAGTGAACCGAGGAGGGCAATGTCGAGTTGGCCATGTTCAAGCATCTTTAACAGCTCCCGTGAACCGTGCTCGAAGGTGTCGAGGAGGGGCATCAGGTTGGCTCGCATCAGCATGGGCGTCAGCGGTGGGAAGTAATAGTTACCAATGATTGGCGGCAAACCAAAGCGAATCCGGGTGGACTTGGTCCGGTCAATTTCCTGGCGGGCAATGGTGAGCTCGTTCAGGATGACGTTGACATGGTTGGCAAACTGCTGGCCCGCCGGGGTAACGTGGAGTTCCTTGTGGGCATGGTCCCGGATAAAGAAGGTTGTCGCAAAGTCACTTTCCAGGCGCTTGATCGACATCGTGATTGTTGGCTGGCTGACTTTAAAATCGGCCGCCACTTTTGAAAAGTTTTTCTCCTGAATTAATTTTTGATAATATTCTAAATCTTTGATCTTCATAATTTGTTCCCTCTGTATCAGTAAAAATAGCCGGGTATATTAATTATATTTATAGCATAGCATAAATTTGACTATAATTTTACGGGCCGACTATGATGGGGACAATCATAAAGCAAAGGAAAGTGACTAAGTGATGCGCAAGGGAATGCAAATTTTAAACGATCCATTTAAGAACAAGGGAACGGCCTTTACGATGGCGGAACGAAAGGAACTCGGCCTATTGGGCTTGCTCCCTAACCACGTCCGGACGATTGAAGAGCAGGCGGCAGAAACCTACGCCCTGTACGAATCAAAGGATAGTGGGATCGAAAAGCGCCACCTCTTAATGGAGATCTTTAACACCAACCGGACCCTCTTCTTCTACCTGATGAAGGAGCACATCACGGAATTCATGCCGGTGGTTTACGACCCGGTAATTGCCGAATCAATCGAACAGTATGACGAACGCTACCTCCGGCCCCAGGACGCTGCCTACCTGGACATCAACCACCCCGAAGACATTAAGGAGGAATTAGCGGATGCTGCTGACGGCCGGTATATCCGCCTGATTGTGGTTACCGACGCGGAAGGAATCCTTGGTATTGGTGACTGGGGGGTTAACGGTGTTGATATTTCAGTTGGTAAGCTGATGGTTTATACCGCAGCTGCTGGAATCAACCCGGCTCAGGTCCTGCCAGTTTCCATTGATGTCGGGACCGACAACGAGAAGTTACTTAATGACCCTAACTACTTAGGTAACCGGGAGAAGCGGGTCCGGGGTGACCAGTACTTTGCCTTCATTGACCGTTTCGTTACTGAAGTTGAGAGTCTCTTCCCCAAGAGCCTACTCCACTTCGAAGACTTCGGTCGGGGAAGCGCCGCTAGGATTCTTGATAAGTACCAGGATAAGATTCTGACCTTCAACGATGATATTCAGGGAACCGGGATTATCTCCCTGGCCGGGGTCCTCGGTGCGATGAACATTTCCAAGGAAAAGATCACCGACCAGACCTTTCTGACCTTTGGTGCCGGAACAGCCGGAATGGGGATTGCTAAGATGCTCTTTGAAGAGTTAGTCCGGCAAGGCCTCTCCCCAGAAGAAGCCAAGAAACGTTTCTACCTGGTTGACAAGCAGGGACTACTCTTCGACGATACGGAAGGGCTGACGCCAAAGCAGAAGCCGTTTACTCGTCAGCGGTCTGAATTTGATAATCCGGATGAGTTAACCAACCTGCTCGCTGTGGTTAAGTCCGTCCACCCAACGGTAATGATCGGGACCTCGACCCAGCCGGGGGCATTTAACGAAGAAGTTGTTAAAGAAATGGCCAGCCACACAAAACGGCCAGTGATCTTCCCGCTCTCCAACCCAACTAAGCTGGCTGAGGCCAAGGCCGCAGACCTGTTGAAGTGGACAGATGGTCGGGCACTGGTAGCAACCGGGATCCCAGCCGGGACAATCGACTACAACGGCGTTTCCTATGATATTGGTCAGGCCAATAACGCGTTGATCTATCCTGGTGTTGGCTTTGGGGCCCTTGCTGCCCAGGCTAAGGTATTGAACAACGACATGATTGCGGCAGCAGCCCACGCCCTGAGTGGCATTGTTGACCCTGACCAGCCGGGTGCCGCGGTTCTGCCGCCAGTTAATAAGCTGACAGAATTTTCAAAAAAGGTCGCCATCACGGTTGCCCAGTCGGCAATTGACCAGGGCCTGGCTGGTGAAGATATTACCGATGCCAAAAAAGCCGTTGAGGAAATGACCTGGGAAGCCAAATACTAGAAAAATAAATTAATTTGGTTGCTGAGAGAAGTTTATTAGCGGATAACGACTTATCAGACTTTATACATCAAAAATGTATAATTGGTTTGTGATATTAACCGGGAAATGATAATCGCTTGTGATTTATTTTCAAAATTGCAAGCGATTTTTTATTTTAAAAGCGCTTGTGAAATAAATTCTTGCACCGGCTGAAAAGGCTATCATTCCGCCAACCTTCGCCCGAGCCATAAGTGAAATTTATAGAATCTTAAAGATTTGACTATCATATTTATAATGCGTTACGATAATGGCGTAATGATGTGTAACATTTCACAAGTTGTTATTGCATGATAATACATTGGAGGTATTTATTATGTCAGATTACCGAACAGAAGAAGACACTCTCGGTCCAGTAAAAATCCCTGCAGACGCATTATGGGGACCACAAACTGAACGGAGTCGTAACAATTTCCCTACTGGTCAGTACATGCCATTAGCAATTATCCGTGCACTACTGAACATTAAGAAGGCTGCTGCTCAAGCAAACATGGAAACCAAGGCCATCTCTGATGAGAAGGGTAACTTGATTGTTAAGGCAATTGATGAATTGCTCGCATTAAGTGATGAAGATTTGCGGAAGGACTTCCCATTGAAGGTTTACCAAACCGGTTCTGGTACGCAAACCAACATGAACACCAATGAAGTTGTTGCCCACAAGGCCCACCAACTTAACCCGGACATTGAAATTTTGCCTAATGACGACGTCAACAAGGGGCAAAGTTCTAATGATACTTTCCCGACAGCCATGAACGTGGTTGCCCTGGAAGCCCTTGAAAAGCTGAAGCCGGCTGTTCAACACTTGATTGACGAATTAAAGGTTAAGCAGGACAAGTACTGGAAGACTGTTAAGGTCGGCCGGACCCACCTGCAAGATGCTGTTCCGTTGACGTTTGGTCAAGAAGTTTCCGGCTACGTTGCTGCTCTGGAACACGACTTAGACTACATCAAGACCTTGGAACCAACCTTAAACGAACTGGCTATTGGTGGGACCGCCGTTGGTACTGGTCTGAACGCTGCTGAAGGTATGCCAGAAAAGATTGCCGAAAAGCTTTCTGCCGTTTACGGTCTGAACCTGACTGCCAAGAGCAACAAGTTCTATGGCCTGGCAAACCACTCTGGCTTAGACGTTGTTCACGGTGCTTTGAAGACCCTGGCCGCTGATATGTTCAAGATTGCCCAAGACATTCGTTTCTTGGCTTCTGGTCCCCGGGCTGGTTACGACGAATTAAACATTCCGGCTAACGAACCGGGTTCCTCGATTATGCCTGGTAAGGTTAACCCAACCCAAGCAGAAGCTGTTACGATGGCTGCACTGCGGGTCTTCGGTAACGATACCGTTGTTACCATGGCCTCCTCACAAGGGAACTTCGAAATGAACGTTTACAAACCAGTCATGATTGACGCCTTCCTTGAATCAGCTGACCTGCTGGCCGGCACGATTACTGGCTTCACTGACCGTTGTGTCAAGGGCCTGACCGTTAACGAGAAGCGGATGGCTGAACTGGTTGACAACTCACTGATGACCGTCACTGCTCTGTCACCACACATTGGTTACCACGACAGTGCCAAGATTGCCCAAGCCGCTGATAAGGCCGGCAGTACCCTGAAGGAAGCAGCATTGAAGTCTGGCAAGGTTACTGAAGAACAGTACGACGAATGGATGGACATGCTCAAGATGACTAACGCGGACCGTAAGGACTAGTCATTGAGAAAGGAAGATCTTAATAATGGCAGAAAATTTTCAACCATTATCAGTTAGCAAGTTAAACGACAGCTATGATGTTGTCATCATCGGTTCCGGTGGGACCGGATTAGCGGCCGCAATTCAGGCTAACGAATTGGGGATGAAGGTTGCCGTATTAGAAAAGGAAGAAGAACTTGGTGGTAACACTAACCGGGCCTCTTCCGGAATGAACGCGGCGGAAACCAACGTCCAACTGAAGCACGGGGTAATTGATAATGTTGCCGACTTCTACCACGAAACCTACAAGGATGGTGGTCGGTTGAACGACAAGGACATGCTCGGTTACTTTGTTTACCACACCGCCCCTGCCGTTGACTGGTTAGCTGACCACGATATCAAACTGGATGACATCACCGTCACCGGGGGGATGTCGAAGAAGCGGACCCACCGTCCCGCAAGTATGGCCCCAATTGGTGGTTTCTTGGTAAAGAGCCTCCTCGGTGTAGTTGCAAAGGAAAACATCCCGGTATTCAACAACACCAAGGTTACGAAGCTCCTCCAAGCTGCTGATGGCCGGATCAACGGGGTTGAAGTTAAGTCAGGTGACCTCACCAAGAAGGTCGATGCTAAGGCGGTAATCCTGGCAACTGGTGGCTTCGGTGCCTCTAAGGAATACATCGAACGCTTCCGTCCTGACCTGAAGGACTACAAGACTACTAACCAACCGGGCGCAACCGGTGATGGCCTGAAGCTGGCAGAAAATGTTGGCGCAGAACTGATGCAGATGAACCTGGTTCAGGTCCACCCGACAGTTCAACAGGACCACCCACACGTTTACCTGATTGGTGAAGCGGTTCGTGGTGAAGGGGCCATCCTGGTTAATGCCCAGGGAGAACGGTTCGTTAACGAATTGAACACCCGGAAGATTGTTTCTAACGCCATCACGGCATTACCAGAACACAGCGCCTACTTGATTTTTGACCAAGGAATCCGGGACCGGGCCAAGGCGATTGAATTCTATGACAAGACTGGCTTAGTCGTTCATGGGGACACCATTGAAGACCTTGCCCAGAACTTAAACATGGATCCAGCAACGCTGAAGGCAACGGTTAACACCTGGAATCAGGCTGTTACAAACCATGATGATGAACAGTTCCACCGGACAACCGGGATGGACCGGGGCATCACCAAGCCGGGCTTCTTTGCAATCCACATTGCACCTGCTATCCACTACACGATGGGTGGTATCCACATTACACCAAAGACCCAGGTACTTGACGGTAATGGTGACATTATCAAGGGCCTGTTTGCTGCCGGTGAAGTTGCGGGTGGCTTGCACGGTAACAACCGGGTCGGCGGTAACTCAATCGCCGAAACGATTGTCTTCGGTCGTCAGGCGGGGCAACAGGTTACCCTGTACGCACGTGGCCTGAAGTAAGACCTTATTTGGGGCTTGATTGGCCCCGAGCAATTATTTAATTCTCAATTATGGGAGGAATTCTTTATGATTAAACGTCGCCACAAGGTTCTCTTAGTTGGTGATGGTGCGGTTGGTTCATCATTCGCATACTCGCTTTTACAAACGACCCCCGAAGTCGATGAACTGGTAATCGTTGATCTCAACAAGGACAAGTCATACGGTGATGCCCTAGACTTACAAGACATTACCCCATTGGAATCACCAACCACCATTCGCTCCGGTGAATACAGTGACGCTAGCGACGCTGACGTTGCCGTTATCACCGCTGGTGTTCCCCGGAAGCCTGGGGAAACCCGTTTGGACCTGGTTAACAAAAACGTCAAGATTTTGAAGACCATCGTCCAACCAATCGTTGACAGTGGTTTCCACGGTATCTTCGTGGTTTCCAGCAACCCGGTTGATATCCTGACCACTTTGACGCAAAAGCTGTCAGGCTTCCCTAAGGAACGGGTTATTGGGACCGGGACTTCGCTCGATAGTGCCCGCTTGAACGTGTTGCTGGCCGAAAAGTTGGATGTCCCCGTTAGTGAAATTGATGCCCACATTATGGGTGAACACGGTGATACCTCGTTTGCCGCCTTTGATGAAGCCACCGTTAATGGTGAACCGCTCAAGACGGCTACCGACTTGACCGCTGATGATTACGCCGCCCTCGAAGAAGCCGTTAAGAAGCGTGGTGGCGAAATCATTGCGCATAAGGGAGCAACCTTCTACGGGGTTGCCAAGTGCCTGGCTTACATTGTTAAGGCCATCTTGGAAAACCGTAACGTGCCCCTGCCAATTTCCGCACCGCTTAATGGTGAATATGGCGTCAAGGACCTCTACTTAGGGGTACCAGCCGTCATCAACACCAGTGGGATTGTCAAGGTACTGGAACATGACCTTTCTGCTGAAGAAAGTAAAAAGATGATCAACTCTGCTGCTAAGATGAAGGAAGTCTTGGACGGGGTAGAGCTGTAATTGATTAGATTTTAGGTAAATAAGAAAGAGAGAAATAATAATGGGATTAGCTAAATTCAAGGCTAAGGCGTGGGCCTGGCCACTTGTTATTGGATTAATTCTGTGGTTCTGCGGCCCAATTCGCCCTGCCGGCGTTTCAATGGCTGCCTGGCATATGTTTGCCATTTTCGTTGCCACAATTGTTGGATGTATCACACAACCGCTGCCCATTGCCGGAACAACCTTAGTTGGTTTTACGGTCATGGTCCTGGTGGGCTTAGCACCAATGAAGGAAGCATTAACGGCCTTCAGTAATTCATCTGCTTGGCTGATTGCAATGGCCTTCATGCTCTCACGGGGCTTCATCAAGACCGGTCTTGGTCGGCGGATTGCCCTCGTCTTTGTGCGGAGCTTCGGTCACCGGAGCTTGGGTCTGGCCTACTCAATCATGGGAATCGACCTGGTTACTTCACCAGCCATCCCAAGTAACACCGCCCGTGCCGGTGGGGTTGTTTACCCAATTGTAAAGTCACTGGCAGAAACTTACGGGTCTGACCCTAAGAAAGGGACCCGGAAGAAGATTGGTTCCTTCCTGGTATTCTCTGAATTCCACAGTAACCTGGTTACTTCTGCAACCTTCATGACTGCCATGGCTCCTAACCTGGTTATCGTGGCCTTAGCCAAGACATTGCACATTAACATTACCTGGTTAGGTTGGTTCGTTGCCGGTGTTGTACCAAGTATTATCTGTTTGATTGCGACCCCGTACATCATCTACAAGATGTACCCGCCTGAGGTTAAGGAAACCCCTAACGCTAAGGAATGGGCAAACAAGGAATTAAAGGAAATGGGAGCAATGAAGCTTTCTGAAAAGCTGATGGCTGCCATCTTCATCCTGACCCTGATTCTTTGGATGCTGACGAGTTTCATTCCGGCTATTGATGCAACCTTTGTTGCCTTTTTGGCCATCGCCCTCTTACTGGTTACCGGGGTTCTGGAAACCAAGGATATCTTGAAGGAAACTGGTGCTTGGAACGTTCTGATTTGGCTGTCAATCCTGGTTTACATGGCTGACCAACTGGCTGAATTAGGCTTTATCAAGTGGTTCTCCAA
The DNA here is from genome assembly GCF_947381485.1 of Limosilactobacillus avium. NCBI lineage: Bacteria > Bacillati > Bacillota > Bacilli > Lactobacillales > Lactobacillaceae > Limosilactobacillus > Limosilactobacillus avium. The sequence continues at coordinate 38,753 of NZ_CANCWN010000006.1, forward strand.
CTCAATTGGTTCCGCCTTACACGGTATCAGCTGGGTATGGGTATTGGCAGTACTGATGATCGTTTACTTCTACGCTCACTACTTCTTTGCCAGTGCAACGGCCCACGTTACTGCAATGTACGCGGCCTTCGTATCAGTTGCGATCGCCGCGGGTGCACCAGCAATGCTGACTGCCATGCTGTTGGCCTTCACATCTGCATTCATGAGTTCAACCACTCACTATGCCAACGGTCCAGCCTCCGTCCTTTCGTCCTCTGGTTACGTTACCCAGTCCGAATGGTGGAAGATGAACTTCGTAATGGGGATTTTCTACCTCTTGGTATACGGAATCATCGGTTCCCTCTGGATGAAGATTATCGGTCTTTGGTAATTTGAAATTGAATAGTTTGTTTGCTACTGAATAGGATTAATTTGTAAGTTGCTTTCCAGTAGTAAAAGAAAAGTGGCTTAGCAAATTATGCTGAGCCACTTTTGTTTAAATATCTAGTGCTTCGGTAATTCTAATGGCGACCGATTCAGTCATAATCATGTCGGTGAAGAGCTGCCCAGCCAGGGCGCCCATTGCCGCTTGGTACTTTGACTTGCGCTGGACAATGGCAATCCGGCGGGGGACCTTTTCAATTGTTGCTAAAGAAATTGACAATGTCTTGTCGGTGCCGGGCCCAACCAGAAAGTGGCCATCAATATCAAAGGGACGGCCAAAAGCCATCCCGGCAACCGCCTTAGTATTAACCCCGGGGAAAATTTCCTTGATGTGGTCGTGCCAGGCGGGGATGCTGTTTACCGATTGTAAGGTACCAAGCCCGCAAACGACCATGTCCATTTGGGCGGCCTTGTTAAACGCTTCAGTAAAGGCCGGTTCTTGATAGAGGGCTTGTCGGGCCTGGTCGTTAACTACGTACAGGGGCCCCGGAATGGTGCAATAGGGAGCGTCGTAGCGGGCGGCCGCCTTTTGGACCATCCGCATGGAGGCCGCTGAGGAGTGGTACTTCATGTTCTCACCCATGAACTGGGTGAAGGTTAGTTGCTTCGCCGCCTGCTTGTTGAAGTGGTCAAGCATCGTGTAAATTGTTTCCCCCCAGGTGAGCCCGACCGTGTGGCAGTTCCTAATCAGGGATTGAACCTGGTTAGCGGCGAAGGTCGCAATGATTTCGTCCCGGTCGAGTGGATTACTGGGGTCCTTGATAACGGCCAGGTTCTTAACCGGGTAGTGGCGTTTTAAGGCCCGCTCCAGTTTGTCGTTGCGGTCGTAGTTGGTGTGAATATTGATACTGACGATTCCAGAAGCCAGTGCTTCATCAAGGTACTTCATGATTAGGTAGCGGCTGAGGTGATACTTCTTAGAAATGTCACTGATGGCCATCTTGCCCAGGTAATAGTCCTGAGCCAGGTCGGCCAGGAGCTGGTTGTGTTCTGCATCCATCGTTTTTTCCCCGCTTTACTATAGAGTCTTTGCCTTTGATTATATCATCTTCCCCCTCCAAAATATTTTAAATATTTAAAAATTACGTTTGATATTTGCAATATTTAAAAAACATTGTAAGATGGTAGTAGTGATTGGAGGATGTTACTAATGGAAGATGAAGAATTACTGTCACTACACGCAAAGCACCACGGTGTCCTAGCAATTTCACCAGAATTTGCGGTTCACAACAAGAAAGAATTAGGTGAAGCTTACACACCAGGTGTTGCCGTAATCTCTAAGCTGATTGAGCGTTATCCAGAATTGAAGGATAAGTACACGATGAGCGGGAAATTAGTGGCCCTGGTGACAGATGGTTCCGCAGTCCTGGGCCTGGGCAACATCGGCCCCGCTGGTGGATTGCCGATTGTTGAAGGGAAGGCCTTGCTCTACAAAGACCTCTCTGGTGTGAACGCTATTCCACTGACGGTTGAGCAGGTTTCCCCAGATGAAGTTGTAGCCACCCTGAAGAACATGCAGGAATCCTTTGCTGGTTTCCACCTCGAAGACATTGCCGCACCGCGCTGCTTTGAAATCGAGGAGAAATTAGCTAAGGAAGTCAATATTCCGGTTTACCATGACGACCAGGAGGGGACGGCAATTGTTGTTCTGGCCGGCCTGATCAACGCCGCAAAAGTGGCTGGTAAGAAGCTTACCGACTTGAAGGTTGTTATCAACGGTGTCGGAGCATCCGGGGTTGCAACTGCCCGCCTCCTCTTTGCTGCCGGCATTAAGAACATCACCTTCGTTGATATCAATGGCCCTGTGCACGCAGACAGCAAGGAATACAACCACTTCCAAACGGACCTCGTTAAGCAGAGCAGTGACCAAACGGCTTACGTAAACCTGGACGAGGCGGTCAAGGACCGGGACGTCTTCATCGGTTTGTCTGACGCCGACGTCTTAAGTGCTGACCAGGTAAAGACAATGGCTGATAACCCCATTATCTTCGCCCTGGCTAACCCGAAGTCGGAAATTGATCCTCAAGTAGCACATGATGCTGGGGTCCAGATCATGGCCACCGGTTCGAGTCAGTACCCGAACCAGGTTAACAACATTCTGGTCTTCCCTGGCCTCTACAAGGGTCTGTTGGCAACGGACCTCCACAAGGTTGACTACGGCCTAGAAACGGCGATTGCCGAGGGGATTGCCAGTCTGGTTCCCGAACCAACAGCCGACCGCTTTGTTCCAGGCGTCTTTGACAAGGGTGTGGTTGACACCGTTGCCAAGGCCGTTCGCGACTACGCAGCAAGTAAGTAATTAAAACGAGGAGGGACGTTGATGGAGATTCGCGAGATCAACATCCATATCAAGCGCAATTTCAATAAATGGCGGAAGTTCTTGGAGAAGACGGGAATCACCACTTTCTCACCAAAGGAGACGGACCAGGTTGAACGCACCTTTGTCTGGGAAGACGACGGTGAGATCATGGCGACCGGTTCAATTGCCGGTAACGTCTTGAAGTACATCGCGGTGTGCTCCAAAGTTAAGGGGCATGGTGAGACCTTCAACCAACTGGTTAGCAAGCTGGTCAACGAGGCCGCCACGATGGGGCGCTTCCACCTCTTCGTCTTCACCAAGCCAAAGTACGTGCAAAGCTTTGGCTACGTCGGCTTTCATGTTCTGGCCCAGGTGGAAGATGGGGCCATCTTGGAAGCAGGGACCCCGGATGTCCATGATTACATTAAGAACTTGCCCCACTTCGCCGATCAGGAAAATAGCCGGATTGCCGGGGTGGTCATGAACGCCAACCCCTTCACTAACGGTCACCGTTACTTGGTGGAACAGGCAAGTCGAGAAAACGACCACGTCTATGTCTTCGTGGTTAGCCAGGAAGCGTCACTCTTTACCTTTGCCGAGCGCTTTAAGCTGGTCAAAGAGGGTTGTCGCGACCTAGCAAACGTCACGGTGGTACCGGGAGACAGTTACATGGTTTCTTATGCCACCTTCCCGGCCTACTTCTTGAAGGACAACCAAGACGTCGCTCACTTTCAGGCAGCCCTCGATGCCCAGCTGTTCAAGCAGCAGGTCGCCGGTCCACTAAATATTACCCGCCGTTACGTGGGCAGCGAGCCCTTCTCAAAAACAACTAATATTTATAATCAAGAATTAACTAGGGTTCTACCACCTGATGTTGAGGTTAAGATCATCGAGCGCGCCAGCAACGCCAACAATGATGTAATTTCGGCAACGAAGGTACGAGCAGCGATTGCTAATGATGAATTAGCGGTGGTGCAAAAATACGTTCCACAATCTACGCTCTCATTTGTTCAAAATAACTGGTCTGATCTCAGAGCACGCATTAAGGAAGGAAGTTTAGAATAATGGATATTAAGAAGACTGCATTAGCAGGAACTCTGGAATCATCCGATATCCAAATTACCCTGAGTAAGGGTGATAATGGGGTTAATATCGACCTTGATTCCTCGGTTGAAGAACTCTACGGCGATCAAATCCGCAAGGTGATCACTGATACTTTGGCAGCCTACGGAATTGAAAATGCCAACGTAAAGGCTGTTGACAAGGGGGCCTTGGACTGTGTCGTTAAGGCACGGACCATGGCTGCCGCACAACGGGCCCTAGAAACTACTGATCAACCAGACTGGGAGGTATTTTAATAATGGAAGAACGTTTACGTCGGACCATGATGTTTGTTCCGGGGAACAACGCCGGAATGGTTAAGGATGCTGGTATCTACGGTGCTGACTCCATTATGTTTGACCTGGAAGACTCTGTTTCCATGTCAGAAAAGGATGCTGCACGGATGCTGGTTTACGAAGCTCTGCAAACCCAAGACTACGGTGACTCCGAATTAGTTGTCCGGGTCAACGGGATTGACACCCCATACTTCAAGAACGATGTTTATGCCATGGTTAAAGCCGGCATCGAAGTCGTTCGTCTGCCAAAGGTTGAATCTGCTCAAATGATGCTCGACCTGGTTAAGGTGGTTGAAGAAGCTGAAAAGAAGTTTGGCCGTGAACCAGGCTCCACCCACGTTATGGCCGCTATTGAAAGTGCCAAGGGGGTTTTGAACGCTCCTGAAATCGCCGCAAGTACCGACCGGATGATTGGTCTGGCCCTCTCTGCCGAAGACTACACTACCGACATGAAGACCCACCGTTACTCAGATGGTGCTGAACTTGAATTTGCCCGCAACATGATCCTCCATGCTGCTCGTGCCGCTGGTATTGCCGCCTTCGATACTGTCTTCACCAACATGAACGACATTGAAGGCTTCCAGCGTGAAACTGAACATATCCACGAACTTGGCTTTGACGGCAAGTCCCTTGTTAACCCACGGCAAATCGACTGGGTCAACAAGGTTTACGAACCAACCAAGAAGGAAATTGAAAATGCCCTGGACGTTGAAGCGGCCATTGAGGAAGCTCACCAAAAGGGTTCTGGTGTTATTTCCATGAACGGTCAAATGGTTGACCGCCCAGTTGTATTGCGTGCACAACGGGTTATCCGCTTAGCCAAGGCTTCCAACCTGATTAATGAGGAGGGTGAATACATTGAAAAATAATGTCGGTCGTGAAATCTCAGACGAAATTTTAAACTCAACGAACTACAAGCCATTCGAAACTACTGAAATCGGCCACCCAACTGTTCACTACACGGGCCACGATGTCCGGGTCACAAAGGGTGACGATAAGCTGGTTGACTCCCTGGACCAAGTTATTAAGGACAATCTGAAGGACGGCATGACCATTTCCTTCCACCACCACTTCCGTAACGGGGACTATGTTTTCAACATGGTGATGGACAAGATCATCAAGATGGGTTACAAGGACTTAACCTTAGCCCCATCTTCTCTGACCGGGGTCATGAACGACAAGGTAATCGAAGCCATCAAGGCTGGGACAATCACCAACATCACCAGTTCCGGGATGCGGGGCAGCCTGGGTGAAGCCGTTTCTCACGGTTTACTGAAGAACCCGGTTATCTTCCGTTCTCACGGTAACCGTGCCCGTTCAATTGAAAATGGTAATATCAAAATTGACGTGGCCTTCCTCGGTGTGCCAAGCTCTGACCGGATGGGGAACGCCAACGGGATGAATGGTGAATCCGCTCTTGGTTCCCTTGGTTACGCCTTAGTTGACGCCCAATACGCTAACAAGGTGGTTCTGCTGACTGATACCATCGTTGACTACCCGAACACGCCAGCTTCCATCAAGCAGACCCAAGTCGACTACGTTGTTAAGGTCGACAAGGTTGGTGACCCTGACCGGATCGGTAGTGGTGCCACCCGGTTCACTAAGGACCCGAAGGAATTGAAGATTGCCAAGATGGTTAATGACGTCATCGTCAACTCACCATACTTCAAGAACGGCTTCTCCTTCCAGACTGGTACTGGTGGTGCTTCACTGGCCGTTACCCGTTTCCTGCGTCAATCCATGCTGGACAACGATATCAAGGCTTCCTTCACTTGTGGTGGGACGACTTCACCAATTGTCAAGTTGCTTGAAGAAGGCCTGGTCAAGAAGGTTATGGACGTGCAAGACTTTGACAAGGGTGCCGCTTCCAGCATGAAGTCCAACCCTGGTCAAACCGAAATTGACGGTTCATGGTACGCTGACCCAGACAACAAAGGTGCCATGGTTGACCAACTGGACATTGCCATCCTGTCTGCACTGGAAATCGATACTGACTTTAATGTCAACGTGCTGACCGGTTCTAACGGTGTTATCCGGGGAGCCGTTGGTGGTCACCAAGACGCCGGTACTGCCAAGATGACGATCATCTCTGCCCCACTGACCCGTGGGCGGATTGCCACGGTTGTTCCTGCCGTTAACTCCATCACTACCCCAGGTTCATCCATTGATGTCCTGGTTACGGAAGTTGGGGTTGCTGTTAACCCGGCCCGGAAGGACTTAATTGAAGCCTTCAAGAAGGCCCCAAGCATTCCGCTGGTTTCAATCGAAGAACTGCAAAAGCGGGCTGAAGGCATCGTTGGCAAGCCAAAGCCAATCGAATACACCGACCGGACTGTTGCCCTGGTTGAATACCGTGACGGGACCTTGATTGATGAAGTAAAGCAAATCAAGGACTAGTTAAGGCCAACACATAAAATAAAAAAAGAGGTTGGAGAAAGTGTTCCCCGACCTTTTTTATACATATAATATTTGTAGCAAAAAGAAACAAAGGAGTCCATGATGAAGAACATTTTTACGAACGGGGAAAAACAGGATATTCCGGCCGTTTTGGCCAATAAGGACCACCGGGCAGCTGTTCAACGCCGCCTGGTAGCTGACTATCCAAAAATGACGGTGGTGGCGGCCAAACTTAATATTCCTGGGCCCATCAAGAATAACCCGGCCATCAAGGAGTTCTTTGTTGTGGGGCTCAACCAACTCGAACGCCAGTGGCGACAAGCCGGGACCCTCTTTTACCAGAAGGGCCAGTGGCTTGATGCCGGAACCGGTCCCGAGCGCTTTTACCTGGTGAAGGCGGCCGCTCCTACTGTTAAGAAAGCGACGACGGCCTTTGAGGAGGCGGGGGCCAGTAACCGTCTCTTTGACCTTGATGTGCTGGTCAAAGAGGACGGTCAGGTCCGGCCCCTTTCGCGGGCAGACTCTGGTCAGCCGTCCCGGCGGTGCTTTGTCTGTGGGCGACCGGCCAAGGAGTGTGGCCGGTCCCGTCGCCATTCAGTAGCAGAACTTCAGGCAGCGGTTAACAAGCTGATCGTGGCGGCGTTGACGTCAGCGCACCGGTCCGTGGTCAGTGACCGCCTGGTTCAGTTTGCCCAGCGGGCCCTCTTGTATGAGGTGATGGCCTGGCCTAAACCAGGCTTGGTTGACCCGGTCGAACACGGTGCCCATCCCGACATGGACGCCTTTACCTTCATCAATAGCGCCATTTTCCTTCGTAGATACCTCCACCAGGCGGCGGAAGTGGGGATGTGCGCCAATACGGACGACTACCCACTGATGTTTAACGAGCTGCGTGAATTTGGTAAGGTCGCCGAACAGGACATGTTTGCGGCCACCAAGGGGGTCAATACCCACAAGGGGGCCGTCTTTTCCCTCGGTATCCTGGTGATGGCGACCGCCGCCAGCTGGCGCAAGTTGGGGCGGGTTGACCTGGACGATATTCAGGCGGTAGTTAAGGATGCGTTGGTCGACCTGGTTAAGGACGATTTGAAGAAGCAGGCGAATGTGGCAGACGAGACCGCCGGTGAGCAGCAATACCGCAAGTACGGACTGACCGGAATTCGTGGAGAGGCCCAGGCCGGTTACCCAACCGTCTTTCATTATGGCTTGCCGACAATGCTTGAGACTGCCGGAACCTGGAATACACGAATCGTGCAGACCCTCCTGACCCTTGCCCGCCACACTGAAGATTCGACCCTGATTAAACGGGCCGGGGACCCCGCCATCTTGCAGTGGAAGGATAAGCAGGTTGACGAATGCCTGGCCGCGGGTGGAATTACTACCGCGGCGGGCCGGGCATTGTTAAATGATCTGGAACAGGAGTTTAGTCGCCGCCACCTTAGCCTGGGTGGCACGGCTGACCTGGTCATTCTGACGGTCTTCTTAACCCTAGTAAAGGAGGAGTTAGCTGATGGACTTTCAAACGAGTGATGGCGTCCAACTTAACTACCAGGTCGCTGGTAGTGGACAGCCGGTGGTCCTGATTCACGGCTTTGGCGGCTACCAGCAGATTTGGTGCCTGCAGGTCCCGGAACTAGTCAAGCAGGGCTACCAGGTGATTAGCTATGATCAGCGGAACCACGGAGCGTCAGGGCACACGCCGGGCCTGGATTCAATTGACCGGCTAATTGATGACCTCCACGAACTGTTGGTGGGGTTAAAGGTCGAACGGCCCTTCCTGATCGGCCACTCGATGGGGGCGGCAGAGATTTATGGCTTTCTAAAGCAGTACCCTGATTTCCCGCTCCGGGGGGCAATTGCGGTCGACCAGTCACCGAAGATGCTTAACACACCGCGGTGGCCCTATGGCTATATGGACATCACCCGGGCCTCTTACCGGTTAAAATTGAAGGAACATGGCAATGTCCGGGAAACCTTGAACGGAGTACCAAAACAGGTGCTGGACAAGCTGGCACCGGAGAAGGGCATGTTCCCCTTCGTGCGGGCAGAAAACCTTCCCCTGCTGTATGACCACGCCAAAAGGGACTGGCGGTCGGCAATTGAAGGGGCAAGGGTACTGTTGCTACTGGTCACGGCTAACCAGAGCCCGTACTTTGATGGGCGGTTTGCGGACGTGATGCAGGCGGCCAACCCTGATTACGTATCCCGCCAGGCAATTGACCAGACCGGTCACGTGGTGATGGCCGAGCAGGCGGGCCGGTTTAACCGGGTAATGGATGAATTCTTAAAAGAAAATAAGTAGGTGGCGTTTCTTTAAGGCCGCTAGTGGACGGGTTCATGATCCCGAATACTAGCGGCCTTTTGACTTTGGCGGTTAACTGTCAGGGAGGTGGCGGCTAACTGGCGGGTGATTGTCGTGTTAAACGACCTCCTGAACTGTTACCATAGGACCGGAGATTAAGGAGGAGATGATAGTGATGGTAAAAAATAAGATTAAGGAGTTGCGGACTGCTTGCCACCTGTCTCAGGAGCAGTTAGCAGAGAAGGCCCAGGTGTCAGTGAGAACAATTCAACGACTGGAGGCCGGGGACGATGCCAGTATCTCAACTTTGAACCTGGTGGCCGGTGCGCTGGGGGTTGAGGTGGGCGACCTCTTCCCGCACACCGACACCAGCCAGGAGCAGGAGGAAAAGATTCAGTCAGCCGATGAGCAATTACAGTACCAGCTCCAGGCCCGTCATGAGGAGTTCCGGACCTTTAAACACCTCTACAATGCCATTTTCATCATCGTGATGATGGCGTGGGGGGCATTATTTCCACTGGTCCACAGTGATATATACTCTTCTTTAATGGGGGTGTTTTGGATTGGTGCCTGGATCATAATGGTACCACTGAAGAAGTGGCTGACAATCAAGAGGGTTGACCCCAAGCTTGACCGTAAGTTCCCGCTAACGGCCAGCCGGGTTGACAAGGATAAGCAGGACTAACGGGCTGTGCTATACTGGATTGGATGAAAGTGTCAGTGGTTAAAATGATTTCCCGGGAAATTATCATTGAATTGAGTAGGAAAAGACTGATTGGATGCGTGAAATACCAATTAAACAGGCCAAGGCGATTCTCAAGCGGGCGCTGAAGGGGACCGCAAACCAACGAATCTGTCTGTTGACAAAGAAGAAGGATCGTTCCTTGACGGTTGAGACTGGGGATAAGGCACTGGTCCTAATTGAGCGGGGGTACGTTGATTCCGAGCAAACCTATTGCTTAGCTGGTGGGAAAGCTAAGCATGCGGTAACGGCCGCATTCAAGCGGGAATTTCCGCGAAGCCACCAGGTTTACTTGAGCCAGACGAAGGAGGATTAGGATGCAGGTTGAGTTTTATGAACACGGCTGCAAGCCTTTCTTCAAGAAGCACCGCCGTCAGCAGAACGATGTGGAGGCAGTAATTAAAGCGGCCATCACCAGGGAGGTTGCGACGGGGATGACTAAGGTCAAGCTGGCGACCAAGAGGCGGGTTGCCGGCCAGAGTATCTATGAGTTTCGATTAAACCTGGGGAAGCTTGGCTCTGCTCGACTGGCGTTTACGGTGGACCAGGATCACGCGACCGTGTATTTCATTAGCAGCCACCTCCAGAAGGCGATCTTCAGCCATGAATTTGCCCAGGTGGTTGTGGAAATTACGAGACGTTAAAAATGAGTAAGTACGATCAATTGTGAAAATACATTGCAGACTGTGGCCAGGATCGCCTAATGATTCCCTTTAGTGCGGTCGAAAAGATTACGGGCGTTCCGCTCGACCATTCTTTTCTGAGGTATAAGAAGGAACTATTAGACTACGGCTACCAGGTCGACCATCTCTTCTTGAAGAAGCAGCAGATCTAAATTAGTCGAATTAAATAAAGAGGTCTTCAGCATTCGGAAAATCCGCGTGCTGAAGGCCTCTTTGGTTACTACGCTACTTAAATGCTGCGACGTTCAATAAAGTTAGCCGGGAGAATTGCCTGAACGGGGACACTCCGGTGCTCAAGCAGGCGTTCCAGGACAAGCCGGACCGCCATTTTACCCATCTCGTAACTGTGGGGACGGACAGAGGAAAGGGCTGGTGTTAAGCGGGTAGCCTGTTGGCTGTCATCAAAGCTGGCCACCGCTAGTGATTGCGGGATCGCAACCTGGTGCTGCTTGGCTGCCCGGTAAACGCCCGCCGCTAAAATATCACTGGCGGTCAAGACGGCGTCGAAACGGAGGGAACTTTGCAGAATTTCATCCATGGCCCGGGCCGCTTCCCCAGCGTGCCAACTGGTCTCATAGGTATGGGCCGCGAGTTGGTGGGCCTGCATCCACCTTTGGTAGGCGCTGGTCCGGATATCAGTAATTTTATCACCGTGGTGGCCGTCCTTCTTCAGTGGGTACCCACTGCCGCCAATAAAGGCAATTCGCCGGTGACCGAGCTGGTAAAGACGGTTTAAGACCGCTGCGGTGGCCGCCTCGTAGTTATTACGGACCAGGTCATAATTGGCAAAGTAACGGTAGTCATCAACGATGATTAAATTCTGGTTATACTGGTAAAGCTGCTCAAGAAAGGCCCGTTCAAAGACGCCAATCAGGACCACGGCCTGGAACTTTTGAGCGCTGCGGTATGAGAAAGCCTGGTCGGGGATGGTTAGCCACTTCCCGATGGTCAGGCCGTGCATTGTGGCCTCGTCCCTAATCCCCTGGTTGATGGTAGAAAAGTAGGCGAGGGTGGGATCCTGTGGTACTTGGAGAACGAGAATTTGGCTTTGCTGCAGGTTCATTGCCGCAATCTGTGAAAGGTGCCCCGCCTGGTAGCCCAGTTGGTGAGCTGCTTGGATGATGGCCTGCCGCGTACTATTCTTGACGGCCAATTGTGGGTCGTGGTTGAGGACCCGGGAGACGGTTGCCGGGGAAAACCCCGTGATTTTAGCAATCTGCCTGATACTGGCCATGATAGTCCCTCCCTTAGTAAGTTAGTAAACGTTTAGTTTCCCTTTATACCAAGGATTGTACCATATTTTCTCCTCCACTAATTGTTAACTGATCAACTTAATCAGCGAAAGCGCTTTTATAATAAAGCTAACGAATAACGAGGAGGGCATGATGATGAATGAACAATTTTTCCTTCAGACACCGCAATTGGTGACGGTGGTTAATGACAACGGCCGGACAAGTAAACAGTGGCAGGGACAACAAACCACGGTGGCTGAAACAAAGGTGACCTATGATTTGACAGCCCAGGGCGTGGCGGTCAAGATCAGTTCGGCTGTACCAGTTAGCTTTGTAAGGTTGCGTTGGGAACACCACTTTGATTCCCGGGCACAATTTTTGGCTGATGAAGTTGAGCGGGGCTATGGGACAATGGGCTGGCAGAAGTTAACGCCGAACCGAATCATGCCCTGGTACTTCATGGAAAATCATGGGGACACAACCACTGGCTACGGAGTAATGACCCAACCGAACGCCTTCTGTTTTTGGCAAGCCGACCCAGCTGGAATCACTCTGATCATGGATGTCCGAAACGGGGGAAGCAGTGTTGAGCTTGGTGACCGTCAGTTGACGTTGGCTACAGTGGTCAGTGAAAAGTATGCGCACGTGACTTCCTTTGTGGCCACCCAGCGTTTCTGCCACCTGATGAGTCCCCACCCGGTACTGCCTAAGGAGCCGGTTTACGGGAGCAATAACTGGTACTATGCCTATGGACGCAGTTCGGCAAAGGAGATTGTTAGCGATACTGCCTACCTGAAGGGCCTGACCGCCGGGATTGCCAACCGGCCCTTCATGGTGATCGACGACGGCTGGCAGGTCGACCACGTTATCGATGGCTACAACGGGGGACCATGGCGGGCTGGCAACGCGGCCTTTCCCGACATGGGGGCTTTGGCGCAGGAAATTGTTGACCAGGACGTGAAGCCGGGAATCTGGTTCCGCCCCCTGCTCGACCACCGTGAAGAAATTCCAGATAGCTGGCGCAACCCCTTGAATGGCGCCCTAGACCCAACTGTGCCGGCAGTCTTGGACCGGGTCAAGGGTGACGTTGCCCAGCTCTGCAAGTGGGGGTACCAGCTAATTAAGCATGACTTTACGACCTTCGACCTCTTTGGTCGCTGGGGCTTTCAGATGCGGCCCTTTGTGACCACAGATGGTTGGCACTTCTTTAACAGGACACTAACCAATGCGGAAGTTGTTAAACAGCTTTACCAGGCTATCTACTCAACAGCTGCTCATTACCACACCCTCATTCTGGGCTGCAACACGGTTGGTCACCTCGGTGCCGGCCTGATGCAGTTAGCCCGGATAGGGGACGATACCAGTGGTAAAGTCTGGGAGCGAACCCGGCAAATTGGGATCAACTCACTAGCCTTCCGGTTACCCCAGGATCAGGCATTCTTTAGCATTGATGCTGACTGCGTTGGAATTACCGAACAGATTGACTGGCACTACAACCGGCAGTGGGCCCAGCTAGTGGCCGAGTCGGGAACGGTCCTGTTCATCTCCGCTGTTCCGGGAATCCTTACCGCAGATCAGCGCCAAGAACTCCACGAAAGCCTTGTCCTGGCTGCCCAACAAACCAGTCACTTTACGCCCCAGGATTGGCAGTTAATCGACTGTCCGGCTGAGTGGGTGAGCGGCAACCAGGTCCGCCACTACGACTGGTATGAACCAGCAGGGATCCAATTCTGTAATGATACACCCCGGTCGATACCGTTCTATTCGATTGCACACTAGACAGGAAAGAGGCTGAGAGAAAGTTGTTCTCTCCCAGCCTCTTTATGAAATGTTGACAGTAAGTTTTAATTATTGGATAAATTGAACCTGTTCGCTTATCTTCTTAATTTGTTCTTCCTTACGCTTGTTGAATTCGGCCTTCTTAGCGTCGAAGAAGTTGTCACCATTGGTATCAATCGTTACAACCAGTGGGCCAAAGTCCTTGACCTTGCATACCCAGAGGGTTTCTGGCATCCCCAGGTCGGTCCATTGGGCGTCAACGATCTTTTCCACGTGCTTGGCAGCGTAAACGGCGTTCCCGGCAGGGTAGACTAATTGCAGGGCCTTGTCATTCTTGCAGGCCCGGGCCGTACCAGGACCCATGCTACCCTTACCAATGATCAGGCGGACACCAGTTTTGTGGACGAATTCTTCTTCAAACATTTCCATCCGCATACTGGTGGTTGGGCCAACGGCAACCATCTTGTACTTGTTGTCTGGCAGGTACTTAATGATTGGACCGGCGTGAAGGATAGCCTTGTCCTTAATATCAACGGGCAGCTTGAGCCCTTCCTTGACAACCCGGCGGTGGGCGTCGTCACGTGCGGTTACCATGGTCCCGGTCAGGTAAACGATGTCCCCAATCCGGATGTCCTTGATGTCGTCAGCGGAAATTGGTGTAGTCAAATGATAAGTCTTCATTTTATAATTCAACCCCCTTGTTCATTGGTAATTCGTAGTTAAGATCTTGGCCGAGCTTGATCAGGCCCCGACGGTGAGACCAGCAACCGGTGCTGACCCCAACCCCGATAACTGATGGGTGCCGGGCGGTGTTAATGATGTTAACCCCCATGACGGACTTCTTACCACCAAATCCTTGAGGGCCAAGGCCAATTGCGTTGATCCCGTCTTCAAGGAGGTGCTCCATCTTAGCAGCCCGCTTGTTTGGGTTATAGGAGTCAACCCGCCGCAGCAGGGCGAGCTTGGAGTTCATTGCCGCGGTTTCAACGGAGGTCGCAACCCCAACACCGACGAGGAGTGGTGGGCAGGCGTTAACACCGTACGTGGTCATCCGGTCCATGACGAAGCGGGTAACCCCTTCGTAACCTTCACCGGGCATTAAGACCTTGGCCACACCTGGCAGGGTACAGCCACCACCGGCCATGTAAGGGTAAATCTCAATGTCGGAGCTGTGCGGCATCAGTTGGGTAAAGATTCCTGGAATACCGTCACCAATGTTAATGTTGGTGTTGTATTCGTCGAAGGTTTGGACCGCGTTGGTCCGCAGTGGGGCAATTTGGGTAGCCCGGTAGGTAGCGTCAACGAGGATTTCGTTCAGTTCGTCGATCAATGGGAACTTGGTCCCAACCTTAACGAAGAATTGCAATGTCCCGGTATCTTGACAGCTTGGCACGTCGGCTTCAGCGGCTAAGCGCTGGTTTTCCATCATTGTGTCGTAAACTAACTTTTGCAGGGGGTCAACTTCAATTTTAGAGAATTCAACTAACTTCTTAGAAACGTCGTCTGGTAAACGGTGACTAAAAATATCAAGGTATTTGACTAATAGGTCGCGCAGTTTAGCACCCTTAGTACTAAGGGTTGGTTCAGTATAGTCGTACTTCATCGGATCATTCCTCCTTTAGATTCTGTAATTATTATGTGAGTTAAAACGCAAACTTTCTATGTCATTTTTAATCACTTTTTTGCGAAAAAGGGGCTGCTCGCAACTGTTGGAATTATCATTAGTATTCCTCTCAAATATAAAAAAAGGCTGTCAAGATTGGCCTAGTGGTCGTCATGACAGTCGTTTTAATTTATAAATTGCGATGGAGAATGTTAAATTGTTGGTATCCTAATTCTTATCATCGAGCAGTTTAACAAGTTCTTTCTTGAGCAAGCGGTAACGGAGGCCATCCTTCTTATAGACGCAGTTTTGACAGTCGTTTGCGAGGAGCTGGGCCTCATCTTGGGGGTGGCAGAAGCCCTTAAGACACTGGCGGGCACTCGCTAGTTGCTGGTGACTGATTTCCTGTTGGAAGTGGGCATCCACGGCAGTTACCTGGGGCGAATACTTCTCCTGATAGGCGGACGGGGTGATCCCAAAGTGTTTTTTAAAGGCCAGGTTGAAGGACTTGACCTCGGTGAAGCCATTATTTAAGGCAACCGTACTGATCTTTTCGTGAAGGTGGTTAAGTTCGCTGGAAGCGTGCTGGAGCCGTTCCCGGGTCAAGAACTCGTAGAAGCCGATCCCGAAGTGCTGCTTGAACAGCTTTGAGAAGTAGGGTTTCGAGTACCCGTACTTTTTCGCCAGCATGTCCAGGCTGAGCGGGCGTTGGTAGTCCTTTTGAATGTCCTTGGCCACCTGGGCAAAGTAAACGTTACGTTGCTTGGGCGCCTGGGCGCGGTCCGTAGGGGTAAAGAAGTTCTCGTACAGTAAGCTGGTCAGGCGGAAACAGGCACTATTTTTTTCAAAGGGGTTCTTTGCAAAGTAGAGCTGGCCAACCGCCTGGCGCAGGGCCGGGTAGCTGTGGTGGTGGCGGTTAAGGGCACTGTTTAAGTTGAATTTTCCGGTGTTCAGTTGAATCCCTTGTTCTTGAAAGAAGGCGGGCTGGATATGGGTCCGGATGGCTAAGGTGTTGGGGTGGGCAGCCAGAGTAGCGTGGCCCTGGTTGGCGTTGATGAGGATCATGTCAGCGGGGGCGAGCTGGTACTGGTGGCCGTCAACATTGACAATTACCTGCCCCTGAATCACCAGTAGTAGCTCGATTGCGGGGTGCCAGTTGTAGTGGTAGTTACCAATGGCGTAAATAAGTTGGTCAAAATAAGAACTGATTGCTTTTGAAAGACCCATGAGCACTTCTCCTCCTTTATTACCTTACCTATTATTATATAGCGAATCGTGTCGCTTCGTCTTATCATAAGCTTTTCCTTTTTGGTGGTTTTAGCGTAGTATTTAACTTAAAGGGGATGAGAACCATGAATACCCGTGACCTCCAATATTTTGTGGCCCTGGTTAAATACAAGAATTACACCCAGGTAGCAAAGCACTTTAAGGTGTCACAACCGACGATCACCCAGTCGATCCAACGGCTGGAGCGTGAATTTAACACGAAACTTATTCGCAAAGACAAAGTCCACCGGGATGAGATGGTCACCCGGAGTGGGATGATGCTGTTTGAAAACGCCAAGGTAATCAATAAGAAGATTTCGTTAATGCACCAGGAAATCAGCCGGGCTAACCAGCGGCAGATCCGCTTCGGCCTCCCACCCATTATTGGTAAGATGTACATCTCAAAGATCGTCCAGCAGACTCCGGAAAACGTCATGCAGCGGTTGAAGATTGTGTCGGTCGGGTCTCACGAACTGCTGAACCGCTTGCAGGAGGGAAAGATTGATATTGCTATTTTGGGGTCCAATCACCTAATTAACCAGCCCGGAATCTTCGCCAGCCTGATCACGACTAGGCCCTATAACATCATTGTCAGTGACCAGAACCCCCTCGCTAAGCGTAAGGCGGTCTTTTTCAAGGAGCTGGCCAATGAGTACTTCATTAATTATGACCAGCAGTACGTCCACCACGCCGCTTTACAAGCGTATTGCGCATATGCGGGGATCAATCCCCAGATGGGTGACTACCGGGTTCCTGATATCTCCTGGGTAAAAGAACTTGTCCGCCAGGATCTCGGAATCAGCCTGATGGCCAAGGATGCCTTGCAAAACGAACCCGGGATTGTCTCCATTGCCATTAAGGACCCTCTTCCGGAAAAATTCACAATCTCGGTTGCCACCCGTGAGGGCTATGTTTTGACCCCCGACGAGGCCGCTTTTGTAGAGGAATTAAAGGGGATCAAGTGATTTTCTAAGCAATGTTGACAAGGGACGTATAATGGTAATTGTGAAATTGGATTAACATTATTACGTGACATTAAGCGGAGGAAAATTGTAATGAGTAATGACGACGAACTGCTGTCAGGCAAGTTTCAGCCGACACCTCATCTATCGAATAAACACCACATGGCCATTCCGTGGCACGACTTCTTTACGAACGATAATTTTACACCGGCCAGTGAAGCGAATCTGATCGAACGGGCAGCCATTGTGGGCCGGATTGGTTTGATGATGCTCTCTTACGGAACCGGGGCATGGCGAGTTCGTGACTCGATGAACATTGTCGCCCGGAAGTTAAAGATGACCTGTTCAGTTGATATTGGTCTGGTTTCCCTCGAATACACCTGCATGGATGCCCACCACAGTTACACGCAGGCCCTGTCGCTGCCGACAACCGGGGTCAACACGACGAAGCTCTCCCACATGGAACAGTTTATCCGGGACTTCGATGCGCACGGGGATTCGATGACGATTGGGGATATCCATGCCCGCCTGGAAAACATCGCCCATTCCAAGGGTAATTATGCACCGTGGCAGGTCGGCTTGGCAGCGGCCCTCGCCTGCAGCGCCTTCGTTTTCCTCCTCGGTGGGGGACCAGTCGAGATGGTCTGCAGCTTCATTGGTGCGGGGCTAGGTAACTATGTCCGGCGGAAGATGAGTGATCGTCACATTACTTTGTTTGCGGGAATTGGGGTCGCGGTGGCGGTCGCCTGCCTGTCCTACCTGCTTTCGCTAACCATCCTACAGATGGGCTTTGACGTTAGCTCCCGCCACGAAGCAGGTTACATCGGGGCAATGCTCTTTGTCATCCCCGGCTTCCCATTCATCACCAGTGGCCTGGACCTTTCTAAGCTGGACATGCGGTCGGGACTTGAACGGTTGGCCTATGCGGCCTTGATTGTGGTCGTGGCCACCGTGGTCGGTTGGGTAGTCGCCATGGCGGTAAACCTGCGTCCCGAGAACTTTCCGACAATTGCCTTATCACCGCTGGCCTACATGCTCTTGCGCCTGCCAGCTAGTTTTTGCGGTGTCTTTGGCTTCTCAATCATGTTTAACAGTACCCCGAAGATGGCGGCACTGGCTGGCCTGATTGGGGCGGTGGCCAACACCACCCGCTTGGAACTAGTCGACTTGACCGTCATCCCGGCAGGGGCGGCCGCCTTCATTGGTGCCGTAATTGCCGGACTACTTGCCTGGGTGGTTAAGAAGAAGGTTCGCTACCCACAAATTTCCATCACGGTGCCATCGATAGTTATCATGGTCCCGGGGCTGTACATGTACCGGGCAATGTATAACATCGGTTTAACTTCCATCAGTGTGGGGGCTTTGTGGTTCAGTAAGGCCCTGATGATCATCATCTTCTTGCCCCTCGGTCTGATTACGGCCCGGATTCTTACCGACGTTAAATGGCGCCATAATGGATAGGGTGGTCTGATGATAATTAAGTACCCACCAGAATTATTAGATGAGGTGAACAGGCGGACGGCTGACCGGAAGCTCACCGGCTTTACACCGGGGCAGGGACCAATGTACCCGGACCTGATGCTCGTCGGTGAGGCCCCTGGTCGCCATGAGGAACAGGTTAACATTCCGTTCTCCGGCGCCTCGGGACAGGAGCTGATGCGTTTCTTAGCCTCAATCGGCTACTCACGTGCGAACACCTACATCACCAGTGTTGTCCGTCGCCGGCCGTATTCAATCAAGCGGGTCCGGGATAAAAAGACCGGTAAGGTGGTGGAGAAAACGCCCAATCGGACGCCGACTAAATCAGAAGTATTGGCCTTTGCACCGCTGTTTGACTGGGAACTGGCGACGGTCCAGCCGCGGATCATCGTACCGCTCGGTAACACCGCCCTGCAACGCTTGCTGGGCCCGCACGCAAATATTGGCGACCTCCATGGGCAGAAAATTGTCCAACCCATTCAGCAGGCCACTCCGGATCACACGGGCTACCAGTGGACGAAGAAAAAGTACCTGCTTGTTCCGATGTACCATCCCGCCGCGGTCCTGTATGCCCGGCGGCTGATGCCCACGGTAGAGGAAGACTGGCAAAAGTTAGGAAAGATTATTAAAAGCAACTGATCACACTTGGTGGTCGGTTGCTTTTTGAGTGGTTGTCAAAGAGTGATGGACGGTGTTATAATGCGCCTATCTTAGGTATTTGCAGGCGAAACCTACACCCAACTTTGCCGTCGATGGAAAGGAAAACAGATGCGAGTTAATGTTTTACAACACACGCCTAACGAAGGTCCGGGATCGATTCAGGACTGGGCACACGTTAACCACCATGCTTTCTATGTTTACCACCCTTACCAGTTTGGTAACCTCCCGACGGCTGATGAAACGGACCTGCTGGTTGTCCTCGGCGGGCCGATGAGTCCCAACGATGACCTGCCCTGGATTAAGCAGGAGCGGATTTTGATCCAGGAGCTGCTGGACCAGCACAAGCCAATCTTCGGGGCCTGTTACGGGGCCCAACAAATTGCCAAAACGCTGGGTTATCCAATCACTAAGGCTCCCCACAAGGAAGTCGGGTGGGCACCTGTCTACCGGCAAAGTGACGCCATTCCTGGTATCCCTGAAAAGTTGGTTGCCCTGCACTGGCACGAAGAAATGTTCACGGTCCCAGATCAGGCCCAGCTCATCTTCAGTAGTGACCTGGTAAAGAACCAGGGCTTCTTACTGGGCGACAACGTCATTGGCCTGCAGTTCCACTTTGAGCCCCTGATCGATAATGTCCGTGAAATGGCCGTCAACGATGATGGCTATCCCCTGGACCACAATGACCTCCACCAGACACCGGCGGAGATTATTACCCATGGGGTTCCGGACGAAAACAAGCAGGTAATGTTCAAACTGCTTGACTTCATCACTAAGTAAGCTGGAATGTTATACTTTTGTCGTTAGCTTATTTATAATAAGAAACTAGTATGAAAAGGCTGGAAACCTGTTTTCCAGCCTTTGTTTTGGTTAAAAAAGGAGGTAATCGTTTGGAAGCAAATCAACGACGAACACTCGTCACCGGGGCACTCCTTCTCTCCAACATCATGGCGGGGATGGATGCGACAATTGTCAACACTGCCCTGCCGGCCATCACCAGTGACCTGCACGGCCTACAATACATGGGCTGGATTGTGGCTACTTTCCTATTAGGAATGGCCGTGGCAACCCCACTGTGGAGTAAGATGGGGGAGCACAAGGGAAATAAGCGGGCGTACATCACCGCTACGCTATTGTTCCTTGTGGGGGCGATCTTTCAAGGAATCGCGCCCAATATCCTGTGGTTTATCATCGCCCGGACGGTCATGGGAATCGGTGCCGGAGGAATGAACACCATCCCCTTCATTGTCTATGCGGAACTCTACCAGAATCTCCGCAAGCGGGCGGAAGTGCTGGGCATCTCTAGTGCCTGTTTCGGGACGGCTTCGATTATTGGGCCCCTCCTTGGTGGGTGGATCGTTGATGTCCTCAGTTGGCACTGGGTCTTCTACGTCAACGTCCCAATTGCCCTAATTGCGATTACCCTGGTGGGGACCTTCTACAAGAGTCCTAAAAAGCAGGCCGCTGGTAAACCAGTCGACTACCTGGGCGCCTCCCTCCTAGTGGTTAGTCTGGTAACCATTTTGGTTGCGGTCCAGTTGATTGGGAGCGCAGCTGGCTGGTTAATCGGCACCCTCTTTGTGATTGGACTTGCCCTGCTCTTCTGGATGGTCCGCGTTGACAGCCGGGCTGTCGACCCGATTATCCCGAGTCGCTTGTTTAAAAACCGGGAGCTGGTGATTGACTTCCTCCTCTTTGTTATCATCTGGGGCTCCTTTATTGCCTTTGTTACTTACATCCCGATGTGGGCCCAGGGGATTCTTGGCTTGAGTGCCCTCCTCGGGGGGATGACCCAGATTCCGGGCGCGGTAACTAACTTCATCGGTTCCGAACTAGTACCCTTTCTCCAGGACCGGTGGGGGAAGTACTGGCTGGTGACCTGTGGGGCCGCGGCTATCTTCATTGCCTTTGTCGGTATCCTCGTTTGTGGCCAGGGCGCCCCATTCTGGGTCCTTCTCCTGATGGGCGCCTTTGAAGGCTTCGGGGTTGGCCTGGTTTTCAACATCCTGCAGATTAGCGTGCAGACGGATGCCGAACTGCGGGACGTGCCAATCGCCACCTCCCTGGGCTACCTACTGCGGATCCTCAGTTAGACCATCATGGCGGCGGTTTACGGGGTAATCCTCAACCAGGAGCTGTTCAAGGGAGTAAGGATGGCCCATGGCGACATCACGATGCAGATGCTGAACAAATTGTCGAATGCTGAGACCGCCAGCCAGCTCCCGCGTGAGCTGATTCCCGAAATGCGGCGGATCCTTTATTTGGGGTACAGAAATATCGTTATTGCGGCCATCGTTTTAATTGTCATCTCACTAATCGTTGTGGTGCCACTGTCATTGCGGCACCGCACCACAGCGGTAAAAAAGGGGTATGATGCTCACAACTAGGGTGAGTCACCATATCCCTTTTTTTATTTGCTGGGGTGGTTTTCGTGCCACCGCCTAATTTGTTCAAGCCGGGCTTTGAAGCGGGGTTCGTGTCCCTGGTCGGTTGGTAGGTAGAAGTGTTCGTTAGCAATTTCTGGCGGAATCGTCTTCATGGTCGTTAGTTTGTCCTTACTGTCGTGGGCGTACTGGTAGCCCTTGCCGTAGCCAAGCTGGTCCATCAGCTTGGTGGGGGCATTACGAATCTGCATGGGGACCGGTAAGTTACCGGTTTTTTTGATTACCTTCTTCGCCTTCTGACGAGCGGTATAGACGGCGTTTGATTTCGGTGCGCAGGCCAGGTAAATAACACATTCTGTGAGGTGGACGTCACACTCGGGCATCCCCAGAAACTGACAGGCCGAGAAGGTGTTAATGGCCACGTTTAGGGCGTTGGTGTCCGCCAGGCCGATGTCTTCACTGGCAAAACGGACGAGGCGGCGGGCAATGTATAATGGGTCCTCACCCCCATCCAGCATCCGCGAGCACCAGTAAACTGCCGCGTCAACGTCACTGTTCCGCATTGACTTGTGGAGGGCCGAAATGATGTTGTAGTGTTCCTCGTCGTGCTTGTCGTAGCGGAGTGACCGGGTGTTGATCAGCTGGCTGAGGTCGTCCTCCGTGATGGTAACCTGCTGGCCGTCTCGTTGGCCATTTAATACCGCCATTTCGAGGGTATTTAAGGCGACCCGGGCGTCCCCGTTGGCAAACTGGGCAATCAGGTGGATCGCGTCCGGCTGGCAGTCAACTTGCAATTCCGGGAAGCCGGCAGGATGGTGGAGGGCCCGTTTAATGACCTCCTCAATGTCCGCTGTGGTCAAGGACTTCAGGACAAACACCCGGCAACGGCTGAGGAGGGCGGAGTTGATCTCAAAGGACGGGTTTTCGGTGGTGGCCCCAATCAGGATAATGCTCCCCCGCTCAACAAAGGGGAGGAAGGCGTCCTGCTGGGCCTTATTAAAACGGTGGATTTCGTCAATGAAGCAAATCGTCCGTTCACCATATTCCCGGTTTTGCTCAGCCTCCTGCATAATCTTCCGGATATCCTTGATGCTGCTCGTTACCGCGGAGAAGGTAATGAAGTGGGCCTTTGCCCGGTGGGCAATGATTCGGGCGAGGGTGGTCTTACCCACACCGGGTGGCCCCCAGAATATCAAAGACGAGAGTTGGTCGTTATCAATTAATTCACGCAGAACTTTGCCGGGCCCAATCAGGTGCTGCTGGCCAACAAACTCGTCGAGGCTGGTCGGCCGGACCCGGTTCGCCAGCGGGGTCGCTTGGGGGTTCCCCTGGGCAAAGAGCGATTCTTGATGCATGTGAACACTTCCTTTCCCCTCATTCTAAATTAAATCTTAACAAAATTGAATCAATAAGCGTGTTACGATAAAGGTGGAATCAACGAATAAAGGAGAAACTGGGCATGGATCGATTAAAATTATTTCGTACTGGGATCGCGACCCGGGTAGCGGACAACTTTGAATCCAGCATTAAAGAGTTGCACCGTTGTGGGCAGAGCCGTTCCAATAAGTCCACCTTTGTGGAGATGGGCATTCAGCTCAGCGGCTTTAGACATTCATTATCAGACCCGCAGGCCTTTGATAAGCTACTCACGACGGCAGCAAAGGAAAATAAAGCGCCTTACGTGATGCCAGACGTCACGATGGGGATTAAATTACAGCAGTTTACCCAGGAGGGGATGCCGGTCTACGTCTTGAATGAACGGGGAAACGACCAGCGGGTTATTGTCTACCTGTGTGGGGGTGCCTACATCCAGCAGCCGGACAAGACCCACTGGGAATACCTGAACCGCCTTGCCCAACGGACGGATGCCAAGGTGGTTGTTCCCCTGTACTCCTTGGCCCCCAACGCCACTGTCCGTTGTGCCTACCAGCAGATTGGCCAGCTTTACGCCCGCTTGTACGGGAGTGCCCCGGCCAGTGACATTACCTTAATGGGGGATTCCGCTGGTGCGGGTTTGGCCCTGGGCTTTAGCGAATACTTGGGTCAGCGGGGCCTGCCCCAGCCTGGGCACCTGATCCTATTTTCACCATGGCTGGACCTCGACTTAAAAAACCCCCTGATTAAGAAGTACGAGGATAAGGACGTCACCCTTGCCTGCTGGGGTCTGAGAAAGATTGGCGACCTCTGGGCAGGAAACGTTGACCACCGTGACTTTCGGGTGAGTCCGCTCTACGGTGACATTGACCAGCTCCGGGACGTAACCGTCTTTGTAGGGACCCGGGAAATCATGTACCCAGACGTCAACGCCCTGGTTCAAAAGCTCCGGGACGCCCAAATCAACGTTGACTACCACGTTGGTCGGCGCTTATTTCACATTTACCCCCTGTACCAGGTTCCTGAGGCAGAAGAAGTAATGACGAAGGTTGTTGAAGTTGTTAATCGGTAAATTTATGAGGTGATTTTTGTGAGTAAAGTAGCAGTTGTCTTTGCACCCGGTTGTGAAGAAGTTGAAGGATTGAGCATCGTTGATGTTTTGCGCCGGATGGGTGTTGAAACCACGATGGTGGGCCTGGAAAATAAACAAGTTCCCGGGGCCCACGGAATTGAACTGACCTGCGATACGACCCTTGATGACCACTTGCTGGACTATGATGTCGTTGCCTTCCCCGGTGGCCGTGGTGGTGCCGAGAAGCTCGGTGCTAACCAGCAACTGGCGGACTTAATGAGAAAACGTAACGCGGCTGGTAAGTGGGACGCGGCAATGTGTGCGGCCCCAACAGCCCTTGCCAAGTACGGCCTGCTGGACGGCAGTGACTATACCTGCTTCCCCGGTTTTGAAAAGCAGATTGACCAAGTCGCTAAGGGCGCCCACTTTAAAGAAGACATTACCGTGGTTGATGCGGGCCATAAGATTATTACGAGTCGGGGTCCGGCAACGGCATGGGCATTTGCCTACCAGATTGCTGAGGTGTTGGGCTTAGATACCAAGCAGATCAAGCACGAGATGCTTTATGACTACTTGATGGCACAGAAATAGATATTTGGGGTAGCCCTTTAAAAACACGAAAAGGCCGTTAGCGTTCGAAATTTCCGGACACTAACGGCCTTTGGTTTACTGTATTGTAGTATTCTGGGGAGTACCGTAAGGCTGGGAGAAAACTTTGTTTTCTCACCAGCCTCTTTTAGTTTTCCGAATATTACAACGTAGTTACGGGAAACCGAATAGGCTTGCTCCGCGTCGTAAGCGCATCCCTAGCGTCTAGCGCAGCGGAGCAAGTCTATTCGACTACGAACGAAGGCTGACGCTTTCAGCGTCAACCTCCGTCCTATGCTAGCCGTACGGGATGCCGAGAAGCTTATTTCCCAGCCTTATTAATTATGGTTGGCCCACCACATGAAGAGGTGGCGCCGCTGCTGGTCGACCCGTTGGTTAACAACACTGACGAGGATCAACATGTTTGCAACCAGTGAATTCTTCTTCCGGTAAGCGATGTAACGTGAGGACCAGTGGGATGCATACTTATCCTTGTAGTGCCGCAGCCCCTGGAACCCATAGAGGTGGTAACCATACTCGTAGATGAAGTGGGCAATCTTTTCTTCCAGGAAACTAAATTGGTATTCACCGACGTTCGATAAGGGAGCCATCCCCAGGTCAAAGTAGGTATAGCCGTTTTCCTGACCATACTGGTACATGCTGATGAAGATTTTATCCATGATTCCGGAAGGGGCGTCCTTGCTGTGCCGCATCAGGTCGATAGTCAAGATCTCTTTTCCACCGGTCGGCATGAAGGTCGCAAAGGCCACCAGCTTGCCGTCCTTATCCCGCACCGTTCCCACGGGCGCCTGGTTGATGTAGTAGGGGTCAAAGAAACCAAGGGAAAAGCCCTTCTCGACCTGTTCACCGAGCCAACTGTCTGACACGGTCTTCAATTCCTTCAGCTGGTCGTCACTAAATGGCGGGTTGATTACCGAGAATTGGTAGCCTTCCCGGTCAAACTTGTGCATGAGGGCCCGCTGTGAACGCTGCTTTTTGCCAGCCAGGGTAAAGTCAGCCAGGGTGACTAGGCCGCTTTCACCGGTCTTGATAAAGTCAAAGCCAAATTCGTGGAGGAGCATGGTAAGCTTGCTCGAAACCTCGTAGAAGACGATCTCGTAGTCGTAGCGATCCGCTTCCCGGACAAACTGGCGAATGGCCTCGCGGAGGACCGCTTGGTTACCAACGGGGTCCCCCATCACGACGAGCCGGTCATACTTGCGCCGGTACATGAAGAAGAGCTGGTCTTGCCCATCCTTTTGGTAGTAGTAAAGGTTCTTGTCCCGCAGAAAGGCCAGGTGGCTGGTCTCGTTTCCCCCGAAGGTATCGATTACCTGGCGGGCCCGGTCGGCATTAAAGCTTTGGACTGCACTGAAGGGGTCCCGCTTGGCCGTGAAGTACCAGATGATTAAAAGCATTAGGACCAAACCGAGGCCCAGCCCGATAAGGCCGGAGAGCCAAACCCGTTCACCAGGGAAGAAGAGAAAGGCGGGCACCCGGTGCTTGCTAGCGTATTGGGGAGCATTGATGACCCCCACAATGACGTAGAGAATGCAGCTGCCAGCGAAAATGAGGCTGTCGGTGATGAACTTACCAAGGGAATACTGGAGCTTCTCCCGGTACAGAACGTGCTTGGACATCAAGACCAGAAGGAGAACGATTACCAGGTAGATGGTCAAACTAATCGTGCCGAGGTTCCAAATGGTGTTGGCAATCCCAATTAAAAGAAGGGCCAAAGTTGGCCAGTAGGCCCGTTTAACCTTCGCCTGGAGCCCCCGGGCACACGCCAGCATGGCGATCGCGAAGAGGATGGTGGACAGCTGGTGAATAAAGAAAAAGGTGTAGGGGTACAGGTGCTGAATAATCTTATTTTCTGCCGTCAGGTCCGGGATTGAGGCGGTTAGTAGCATCAGGACTCCCGAGATGTACATGAAGGCCGTAATCAGGTAGTAGGCGGTCTTGCGGAGCATCATTAGCGGCAGACCGTCAAAGAATTCGTTGACCTGGTGGGCCAGGTTATGGATGAAGAGCAGTCCGGCCAGGATGAGGGGGACAATGTAGTAGAAGATCCGGAAAAGGAGAATCCAGATAACGATTGTTGTCTTTGGGACTCCCAAGAGGGAAAGCTCAAAGACCATCATGACGTCGAACGAACCCAGCGCCCCCGGAATCATTGAGAGAACCCCAATTACCTGGGCAACGGCGTAGAGGGGCAAGACGTTGATCAGGTTGTTGCGGATTCCCAGACACCAGCCGACGAGGAGGAAGAAGAGGGCAACAAAGAGCCATTCGAGAGTTGAGCTGCCGACAATGAATGCTTCAAGCTTGGGAGTGACCTCCTTGAAGAGGCGGTTATTATTAACGAGGGTAAAGTAAAGGACAACCGGGAAGTATAGGCCGCCACCAACTAGCCAAATTGCGTACTGGTTAAAGTGGCCACCGTCGTGGAAGCCAAACATCACGATCAGGGCAATCCAGCAAAGGATTGAGAGCCCCGACAGGAGGAAGACGGCGATCTTAGAAATTGCCAGGAGGATATCCTTCTTTGTAGCACTCTTCCGGTAAAAGTAGGCCCGCAGAGTTGCCCCGAGGATTCCACCGAAACCGGCGATATTCGTCAGTGTGTTGGTGATCCAGCCGCAGCGGATAATATAGGAACGGGAAAACTTCCCCGGTAGAAAGTGGACGATGGTAAAGTCGTAGCCAAGCATGGGGACGACGGCAATGCAGCCCGTGATTAACAGAAAAATAATGCTGGTCCAGGAAAGACTTGCCAGCCCAACACCGACCTGGTGCCATTCGACCGTTTTGAAAAAGCTGCCGAGGGCGTGAATGACAAATATTAGGACCGAAGTGACGAAAAGTAGTTTGACGTAGCGCGAATACTTTTCCCACCAGGTGATAAAGTGGTTGCCCAGTGATTGCATATCATAATCTCCTTTGGACGTGTAATCATAATTACCGCATTTGGCGGTTAATTAAAACGATTCCCTTATAAAATTAATAAACTAACATAACCATTATAAGCTATTAGAAAATTAATTATGGGAAAAATCAAAATTTTAGTTGACGGGGGCGCAAAAGTTTCGTATACTCTTAATTGTTGTCAAATGGTCCGTTGGTCTAGTTGGTTTAGGACGCATCCCTGTCACGGATGAGATCACGAGTTCGAGTCTCGTACGGACCGCTTATATTGATTGAAGTTGAGTCGTTGCACTCAACTTTTTTTGTGCACAAAAGGAGAAAAGCAATGCAAGCAAGTTGGGTTTACAACGGTACGGAACCAATGAAAATTAAGAAGTTCTTACAGTCACTGGGGATGGGGCACCGCCTATTTAACGATATCAAGAAGGGACAGGGTGAATTTCTCGTGGACCATCGCGTTATCCGGCCAACGACAAAGATCCTTCCCCACCAACCGTTGACCATTAAGGTGGCTCCCGAGATGGCGGACCCCCAAGTAAAGGTCAGTCATGCGCCGCTCAAGCTTGTTTACGAAGATGACAACTGGCTGGTAGTCGACAAGCCGGCGGGAGTAACTTCGATTCCTGGCCCCACCGTCGATAACGACACGGTGCTGAACCGGGTAACGGGCTACCTGATTGCCCAGCAGTCGCCAGACCAGCGGCCCCACCTGATTACCCGTTTAGACCGTGATACGGGTGGGCTGATGTTGGTCGCTAAACACCACGTAGCCTCCAGCATGATTAGCCAGCAGGTCCAGCAGCACCGGATGCTTAAGGAATACACGGCAATCGTCACGGGTTCTTTTGAAGCGGACCATGGGACGATTGACAAGCCGATTGCCCGGCGGGAAGGGCAGGCCCAACGGGTAATCGCGGCGGATGGCCAACCGGCGGTCACTGAGTACTGGGTCGAAAAGAGTGCAGCTGGATTTTCACGGGTCCGGGCCCGTCTGCACACCGGGCGGACGCACCAGATCCGGGTACACTTTGCGGCAATCGGTCATCCCCTGGTTGGTGACCCCCTGTATGGTGGGGACACGAGCAAGTACCAAACACAGCTCCTTCATGCCAGCAAGTTGGCGTTTATCGACCCATTTAGCCAGAAGCAATTGGCGTTTACCTCACCGTTGCCGGATGAATTTGAGATATAAAACAAAACGACTCCTTGTGTCTCAGCGGACACGAGAAGTCGTTTTATTTTACTATTTAAGCATTGCCTTAACTGCCTGTGCCTGGACTTCTTGTTCAGCCTGGAGGGTAACGCGTTGAATTTGACTTGCGGACATCTTAGGATTCTGGGCGAGTGCCTGTTGAACCTTAGCGGCAACGGCTGACCGGCCCTGTTCAGCAGCAGTAGCCTGGGCCTTCTTTGCGGCTGGTGAAGCTGCCTGTTTCTTCAGCTGGCCTGCTTGCTTGGTGGTAATTTTGACATAAGCCTGGGGGTACTCCAGGACGTTGGTCCGCTTGACGAGGGTCCCGTCCATCCCCGTACCCATGTACATGATCCGGAAGAAACCGTTATTGTAACGCCACCGCGTTTCCGTCGTAACCAGGCGGGGTGTTAACCGCTTCGTCCACTTGATTTTGCTATGGGTGTACTCGTTGGCCTGGGTATGATCAGGCGTCTTTTGCCGTTTCTTACTGTTGTAAATGTAGACGTCATCTTTGCCACTCGTGCCGACTGGCTGGTAGAGGGCCAGGGGGAGTGACGAGTTGGATGCAGAATAGATAACCTTCTTGGTAGTGGTCGTTTCCTGGTGCATCCCAAAATGGTGACTGTAGTTAAGGGTCATCATGGCGGTTGAACCCACAAAGATAATGCCCATTAGGATTGTAAGGGGGACGCGGACTTGCAGCCGATTAATGAACATGATGCTGGCAAACAGCGCAACCGCTGATGCGAACATAATAATGATGATCAAGTTACTTCTCCTCCTTTTCTTTCATATCTGCCGAGTCAATCCGGAGGTGAATCCCGTTTCCGCTCGTGACAAAGAAGGTCAAAATCAGTCCTAAAATTGAGAAGATGATTGCAAACCAGAATGCGGCGTGGTAGCCCATCAAGGTTGCGTCAAACATCTGTGATTTGTACTGGAGCGGGGAGGCTTTTAACAGGGCGTGGCCGGGTTGGTTATTCTTGGTCACGTTGGTTAAAACCGAAATCATGATCGCGGTCCCGACCGAGGTGGCAACCTGACGGAGGGTGTTGTTAACCGCGGTCCCGTGTGAAATTAAGTTGAACGGCAGCGAATTCATGCCGGCTGTCGTGACGGGCATCATCACCATAGAGATTCCAAACATCCGGACAGCGTACAGGAAGACGATGTAGATTGTCGGGGTATCCCGGGTGATGAAGGCAAACGGGAGAGTGCCAACAGTCAGGATAAACATCCCGGTGACGGCCAGCCGCTTGGCCCCGTGCCGGTCAAAGAGGTTCCCGGTAATTGGGCTCATGATCCCCATGAAGAGGGCCCCAAATAAGAGGGTCAGTCCGGAATGGAAGGCCGACATACCGTGGATGATTTGCAGGTAAAGGGGAATTACCAGTTCCACCCCGACCATTGCCATCATGACGATTGAGCTAAGGATGGTTGCCAGGGTAAATTCACCGCTCTTGAATACCTTGAATTCCAGGAAGGGTTCATCCAGCTTATTCTGGCGAAGAACCAGGAAGACAACCAGGATGGCCCCAATCACGATGGTTGCCAGGACAACTGGGTCCGTCCACCCCTTGTCACCGACACTCGAGAAGCCGTAGAGCATGTTTCCGAAGCCGAGGGTTGAGATAATAACGGAGAGCCAGTCCAACTTGGGCCGCCGGTTAGGAATAACGTTTTTAACCAGGACAAAACTAGCAATGATTACGAGGGCAGCAATGGGAACGATCATCCCGAAGAGCCACCGCCAACTGTAGTTATCAATTACCCATCCGGAAAGGGTCGGGCCAATTGCGGGGGCCAGGCCAATTACCAGGCCGTTGATTCCCATGGCGGCGCCCCGCTTTTCTGGCGGATAAATCGTCAGCATAATATTTTGCATCAGGGGCATGTTGATGCCGACCCCCACGGCCTGAATTAGCCGGCCGGTTAAGAGGGCCGCAAATGAGGGGGCAAGCCATGAGAGGATTGTTCCAATCTCGAAGACAGTCATGGCAATAATAAAAAGCCTCTTGGTGTTGAACCGGCTACTGAGGTAGGCACTAATTGGGATCATGATCCCGTTGACCATTAAGAAACCGGTTGTCAACCATTGCACGGTGGAAGTGCTGATGTCAAAGGCCTTCATTAATGCCGGAAAGGCCGTTGACAAAATCGTCTGGTTAAGGATGGTACAGAAGGCTCCAATTAATAGGACCAAAACCATCAATGAACGATTATATGGTTGACCATTGATATCAGTGGTTGTTTGAACCTTATCATTCACTATCAAAGAACCTCTTTTCTCCAAAAATGTTAACAAGAACTAATAATAGGATAATTCAACACCTTTGTCAAATAATTTGACAAAGGTAACTAGTTATTTATAAAATATAGCTGAAAATATGGAAAGGCAGGAAGATATACGTGTTAAAGGATCAGTTTCGGCGGATGCTAAGTGACGACAAGCTGCAAATCACCATGACCGAATTAGCCCAGGTCACGGGGGTGTCGACTAGCCAGATCCGTTATTGGGAACGAAAGGGCTATATTAAGTCCAGCCAGGATGAGAAGAATAAGAACCACCGCTTCAAGTTATTTACTATTTTCCGGGTATACACAATTAAGTATTTCTTAGACCAGGGCTACACGCTGGCAATGGCGGTCCAAAAGGAACAGGAACGGCAGAAGCTTGGTAAGATCTTTCAGCGCTTCATGGCTGACCAGATCGTTGATATTCACCAGGATGAAGACGAAAGCGGCGAAGTTGTCCTGGGAAAACTGGCTGAGGATCCGACGAAGGAGGTCTACGCCAAAGTTGACCAGGATGGTTCGACCCTTCACCTGCGCAGTGTGAATCCCCAGTCGTCGCATTAACCATTTGACCACTTTTGTGTTATGGTAAAAATGAAGTACTATGATATGAAGGGAACGAGTAACGTGAGTCAAACTTATAGTGAACTTAGCGGTGACGCTAAGGAAAATGCGCTGCGGTCTTTTATTGGATTTTACGTTAATCAGTACGAAGCCGGTAGCCTGGAAATCTTGAGTTCTAAGGTTTCCAATGAAGTGATGAGTTCAATCAACGAAATTCTTAACCAAAACAACTTTATGGGCCATGGCGAACTGGTCAACGAAAGTTTACGGCTGTGCAAGCCTTACTATGAAGCAATCTTGAATAAGTTGACGGACACCGAGTTTGATGATGATGGTGAACCGGTTGTGGCTTGGCCAGACGCTTGGGAAGACCAGGAAGAACAGTTGCCAACGGAGGATTAGGTTAAAAGTTGGCAAATAACTTCTGAACGTTTTGTAAATGGTAGGTTGGCTGACTTCAGAAATATATTCTGATGTGAAACTGGCCTTGGTTTTTTTACAATTAAAAACTGAAAAAAGGGTGGGGAAAACTGCAATTTTCCCCACCCGCTACTTTTTTTATGGCCGAAAAGCGAGTAAACTAAAGCCGTTACGGGAAATATGATTGGGCCTGTCCTAATCTTGTCCCTAATTATTCGCAATGTCGGGGGAGTAAATATATGGAAGAAAAAAAGCATTTCAAACTGTTCAAAGCCGGTAAAAACTGGTGTACGATGGCAATTGCTGTCCTCGCCACTGGTGTTGCACTGACGGCCGCCACAACGACTGGTCACGCTGATACGACGACACCGGTTGCTGAACCACAGACGACGGCCACTGTTCAGACCGACCAGGCAGCAGCCACGGCAACGAACACCACTACGACCAACGCCACTAACCAGCAGAACACGGCCCAAAGCAATGTCGACTACCGGACACCGGTAAACAATGGTTGCCTTGATGGTGCGGCTAGTGACGGTCAAAACAACGTTGTCTTCACTGGTTGGCACGCAACTAACCAGTACCACCAGGGGATGAACCACTTTGTAATCGTCCTGGACGGTAATAACCACGAGTTATACCGGACAACGGTTAACGAGCAGGACCGCCCGGACGTTCAAAAGGTTTACCCTAACGCCCCAATCGCTGCTAAGGGTGGTTTCTCAGTCAAGGTCCCAGAAAGTCGGCTGTTCAACACGGACACCCTGCAACTGGTTTCTCGTTACACCAACGATAAGAATGGTGAACCAAACGGCGGTGCCGACTTCTGGTTCCCAAAGGTTCAGACCAAGAGTGGCTGGCTTGACCAGTTTAAGGCCACGGGTAACCAAATCACGGTTGCCGGCTGGCACGCGGACGACGCTAGCGCCAAGGAAGGTACCCACTACCTGATCCTGTTCGACCGCACCAAGAACCATGAAATTGCCCGTCAAGTCGTTAAGAACGTCGCTAGTGACGATGTTGCCAAGGTTTACCCACGGATTGCTAACGCCAACAAGGCCCGCTTTACGGCCAGCTTTGCAATCAACCCAAGCATGCTCAACAATGACGAGTTAGTTTTGATTAGCCGTTACAGTGATCCACAGGATGTTAATAAGCAGGGTGGCTATTCTGACTACTGGTTCAATAATGTTGTCCGGCTGAATAACAACAAGGCCGGCTACCTCGATAACTTCTATGTTGACGGGGCTAACAACCGGGTCGTTGTTTCTGGTTGGCATGCCGACGGGCGTTCGACCCTCGACACTAACCACTTCCTGATCCTCTTTGACCAAACCGCTAACCGGGAAGTTGGTCGGCAAAAGGTCAACGTCACGGCAAGTAACGACGTGGCCGCAAACGGTTATGGCAACATCAGCAATGCTGACCAGTGTCGTTTCAGTGCAACCTTCAACGTTACGCCGGCAATGGTCGGGCACCGCTTCGTTGTCATTAGTCGTTACAGCAATGACAAGAACAACGGTGAGGGTGACCGCAGTGACATCTGGTTTGGTAACCAGATCAACCTGAACGGTAACCAGGCCTGGTTGGATAACTTCAGCCAAAACGGCACGACGATTAACGTTTCTGGTTGGCACGCAGACGACTACGCCAACGCTTACAAGCACCACTTCATCCTCCTTTTTGACTGGACAAAGGGGAAAGAAATTGTCAACAGAAAAGAAGTTACCAACGTTGCTAGTCCGGACATTCAAAACGCCTACGGGAATATCCTCGGGTCTAACCGGGCTCGTTTCAGCACGAGCTTTACCATTAACCCGGCGGACGTTCACGACGCCTTCCAAATCATCAGCCGGTACAGTAACCAAGCCGACGGTGAAGGTTTGTACAGTCAAAATTACATTGGCAACCGCCTTCTGAACGTTTACCAAAACCCTGGCTGGATGTACCAGATCAACTACACCCAGATTAAAGCTAACCCAGCCGAAGTCGGTCACAACATCGGCCCCGGCTACGAAGGGGTTAAGACTTACCTGATCAAGAGCAAGCTTGGTGACGCTAATATCCATAACCAATACACTTATGGTGACGGTTACGCCATTGCTAACTTCCAGCGTAGTCACGGTTTACCGGCCACTGGTTGGGTTGACCTGAACACCTGGAAGGCCCTTGGCTACTCTGCTGACCTGTGGTACGGGATTGATAGTTACGTTTCCCCAACCCTCACTAACCCAGCAGCTACCCGGCAACAACGGATTGATGCCATGATTGGTGCTGCCTACCAGTACATGGGCAAGCCATGGTGGGCCGGTTGTTCATCAATGCCGGCTTACGGGGTTGACTGCTCTGGTCTGGTTATGCAGGCTCTGTACGCCGGTGGTATTAACCCAACTTCGGCTAGCTCCACCCACCACGGTTACCCAGGTAACGAGTGGAACTCACAACAACTCTTCGCCGACCCCCACTTTATGAACGTTGGCTGGAACAACCGTCAACGTGGGGACCTGGTATTCTACTACGCTCCGGGCACCCGGACAATTTGGCACGTCGCCATCTTGATTGACCCGAATAGGGTTATTGAAAGTTGGCCACCATGTGTTATGGTTCAGCCAATCGTCAACGGTCAACGGAACGTGATCGCTGGTATTCGGCGGGTCTTCGCATAATTGAATAGAACTGCTTAAGGCACTGCCTGTTCACCCTGAACAGGTAGTGCTTTTTTTGAATTACTATAACTAGGTGTGGTAAAATAACAATAGTTTTATGTACGGATTTTAAATGATAGTAAACAGCTGAATAATTATTGCCGACCTTGTACCAACAAAGCGGCTCTTTTAGCTTACTTACTTTTCCGTTATGACGGTTGTTTTGTTAATCTAAGTAAATCTAGTAAAGGAAGGTATTATGGCAAAATTAAAAATTAAGAATAATGAAGTTGCCTTTTACGCCATGGGTGGCCTTGGCGAAATTGGTAAGAACATGTACTGTGTTCAGTTCCAAGACGAAATTATCATCATTGACTGTGGGGTCCTTTTCCCAGAAGATGAGCTGTTAGGGGTCGACTACGTTATCCAAAACTACGACTACCTGATTGAAAACAAGGATAAGATCAAGGGAATTTTCATTACCCACGGTCACGAAGACCACATTGGGGGACTTCCGTTCTTCCTGCAAAAGGTAAATGTGCCAATCTACGCCGGCCCATTTGCAATGTCACTGATTAAGGGGAAGCTGGACGAAAAGCACCTCTTACGGAGTGCAGAACTTCATGAGATCAACGAGTTCGATGAAGTGCATTTTAAGAAGCTTTGGGTCAGCTTCTTCCGGACGACCCACTCAATTCCGGACACCCTCGGGGTTGCGGTTCACACTCCCCAGGGAACAATCATCCAAACTGGGGACTTTAAGTTTGACCTGACCCCGGTTGGCCACTTGCCGGGTCCTAACCTTCAGCAGATGGCTAAGCTTGGTGACGAAGGGGTCCTTCTGTTGACCTCTGATAGTACGAACGCCGAACGTCCCCAGTTCACCAAGTCGGAACGGTGGGTTGATATCCACATCCGGAGAATCTTTGAACGAATCAAGGGCCGGATTATCTTCGCCTCGTTTGCCTCAAACGTTTACCGGCTGCGGGAAGCGTCGGATGCGGCCATCGCCCAGGGCCGGAAGATTGCCGTCTTCGGGCGGAGCATGGAAAATGCCATTGCGGCTGGTCAGGAACTCGGCTACCTCAACATTCCTGAGGACTCCCTGATTGACCAGAACGGGATTAACAACTATCCACCGGAGAAGGTCCTGATTATGTGTACCGGATCCCAGGGTGAACCAATGGCAGCACTGAGCCGGATTGCTAACGGGACCCACCGGCAAATCAGTATCCAGCCGGGGGACACGGTGGTCTTTTCCAGTAACCCAATTCCGGGGAACACCACCAGCGTTAACACCCTGATTAACAAGCTGGAAGAAGACGGTGCGAACGTTGTCCACGGTTATGTCAACAATATCCACACCTCTGGTCACGGTGGCCAAATTGATGAAGAGTTTATGCTCCGTTTGATGAAGCCGAAGTTCTTCGCGCCTGTCCATGGTGAATACCGGATGCAGAAGATCCACACCAAGCTGGCGGAAATGACCGGGGTACCGAAGGAAAATACCTTCATCCTGGCAAACGGTGATGTCCTGGCCCTGACCAAGGATAGCTGCCGGTTGGCTGACCACATTGACAGTGTCAGCGATGTCTACATTGACGGTCGTGACGCCGGTGACACGGTTGGTAACCCAGAGATTCGTGAACGGCGCCTGCTCTCCGAAGAAGGGGTGGTCACGGCAATCGCGGTTGTTGACTTAAAGGACTACCAGATTGTTGCGGGTCCGGACATTGTTTCCCGGGGATTCGTTTATATGCACGAATCTCAGGAATTGATCAAGGCTGCTAACCACGAAGTCTTCTGGGCCATCCTCAACACCTTTAAGAACCATAAGCATGTTGACCAACGGGCCCTTAACCGGACAATCGTTAGCCGGTTGCAGAAGCTGCTCTTTGAACGGACCGGACGGCGGCCGGTGATCATTCCGATGATCACGATTCTGAACGGGAACAACCGGGCAGAAAACCACCACTACCGTCACCCTAACCACGGTAGCCACCACAATAACAATAAGAAAAATAACGAAAAGCATTCCCAGCAACACAATGAGAAGGGAAAGCACCATACCAAGCAGGGTCACCACAAGAAGGAAGCTGTAAAGGCTTAGGCGGTCTAGCGTAGAGAATAGCTCCTGGCAGTCGGTATCATTACCGGACGTCGGGAGCTATTTTTGGCATTTTTATAGGTTGACCACTTAAAACCGCTTAAAAACTCTGGTATTATCGATACTAGCAATTATTTTAAGTTATTTAAGAGAGGAAGAAACCAAAATGACCGGAAGAGATTATTTACGAATCTGGTATCGGGTTCAAATTGGGGCCACATTGCTGATCCTCGCGATGATGATGGTCCGGAACTTTGAACTCGGCCGTCAAATGGTGGTAACACACCTCTTACCGACAGTGATTATTTTAGCCATTGGTTTGACGGTGGAGTTATTACCCAACTTACCAGAGATTGTTAAACGGCTGAATAGTTGGCTCCAGGGTTTAACCCAACCCCTTATTCAGGTTGTTGCTTGGGATGTTATTACCCGGGAAATTATTACCCTCCTGCGACTACCTTCACGGGGGGTCGTTTCCCTCATGATCTTATACTACTTAGTAATGTTTGCCCCGTTTGCCAGTGTAATTGGTGGGCAGCTGAAGACGAGTGTTGAGCGCTTTATCTTTGCAGTTTCAACCTTTCAGGTGGTTTTTATCGCACTAGCGGCCTTTCCGGATGCCTTAATTGACAACCATTTTCTGTACCTCCTGCTTGCCAGCGGGGCCGTGGGGGCAGTCGCTTACTTTGTGTTGATCACGACGGTAATGCGGGCCTGGAAGCTATCCTGGCCGGGGCTGAAGCCGCAGTGGTCAGGGGATTTTAACTGGTGGATTCTTGCTGGATTGGTACTAATTGACTTGGCCTTCACCTACCTAAACGTTGGCGGGGACATTGACATCACCAAGTCCAGCTGGCGGTACTTCCTGACCGCTGTTGAGGCTGGGGTGGCAGAAGAAACCCTGTTCCGCTTTGCCATCCTGGGGGTACTCTTCTATGCATGGCGGCGTTGGCGAAATCGTCTACCCCTGGCCCTGGCCACGAGCAGTATCCTGTTTGGCCTGGCCCACCTGACGAACGTCTTTGCCCAGAGCTGGGATAACACCCTGTTTCAGGCAGTTACCGCGGCTGGCATTGGCCTTTTCTTTGCGGTGGTGTACGTTTATACTGGTCAACTTTGGCTGGCAATGCTGATGCATGGCCTGCTCGATTGGACGAGTTTTACCTCATCGGGGGCCACTACCATGTCGGGAAAGCTTACCCTAAGTGATTGGATCGCTACCTTTATTGAAGTGGCCTTCTTTATCCTTATTGCGGTTTGGATGATGTATGGCCAACGGCGTCACGTGATGAACCGCCACGTTGCCCGGTTAACCGGCGATGAACAGCACTTCGACTTTCAAATTCATTATTAATTAATCAAACGAGAGGCTGGGAATTAACTATTATTTTCTAGCTTCTAACTAAGAAAATGCGAACTATGATTTTTGATTTAATCAAAAATTGTAGTTCGCATTTTTGGTTATTTACTAAAAAGGGTCTTAATTGGTTGATCATTTTACCCAATTTCGTTAAGTTCAATGCCATTAAGGTTAATCCGACATCATTTTCCACAGCCCGTTGG
>NZ_CANCWN010000007.1:0-71894 GCF_947381485.1 Limosilactobacillus avium
TGGCATACACCAATCGAGATCTTCCTGCTTAATTTACGTCATTAAATTCGTTCAAGTTATTTCTTGCAATCTGCCATCTTTACGTTCTTTAGAAAGAGCCATGATCAATTTCCCACCTTTCAAATTTGTGTATGCCTAGTTCTAAGTACGACGTCGGTGAGGATCGTCAAACTGAGAAGAGGCAGGACGTTAAACGTCGATAATAATATACGTCATTTACCGGATTTTTGCAACTCTTTTCGTCAATTGCCGTGCTATTACCGGTAAACTATTGCAATAAGGCCCAGTCTTTTGTATAATGACAAATGTTGAAAATTCTGGTCAACTGAATACCGGGTATCGGAGGTGAAACTCATGCCAATTATCAAATCAGCGATCGAACGTGTTAAGACTAGTGAAAAGGCCGAAGCACGTAACGCTTCCCAATTAAGCCACATGCGGACTACTATTAAGAAGTTCGACAAGGCCAAGCTTGCTGGTGAAGGTGACCTTGATCAATTATACAAGGACGCTATTTCAGCAATTGACCGTGCCCACTCAAAGGGTCTTATCAAGGCTAATAAAGCAGCTCGGGACAAGTCCCGTCTGTCAGCTCGTTACAACAAGTAGTGAGTTTGTTAAGGCAACTTGTGTGAAGTTGCCTTTTTTCTTTCTTCAACATACATTAAAAGGTCAGCAGGTTTCTGCTGGCCTTTTTCTATTTCCTAGATTCATTTTAACGCTGGCTATACTTTAACATAAAAAGCTGAAAGAGAAGCTCCGGATCGCGTTGGGTAGTCTTTAACGACCGCTCGATATTAATTAGACCTAGATAGGCATTCTCTAATGCCGTCATTGAAAACTGTCGAACCGTCCGCAAGCCCAGTTTTACCCGGTACGGGTGAACATTTAGTTGACTCGCCATGCTTCCTTGACTTAGGCCCCGGTGAGCAAGGACCTTAAGCTGGATCAGCAAGCGGAATTGGCTTACCAGCACGGCGTTTATTTGTAGTGGTTGCTGCTGCCCTGCTAGTAGCTGCTGGTAGAGGCTTAAAGAACGTGGTTGGTCGTGTTTTAAAACCGCCGTAACCAGGTCAAACACATTTTCGTCGAGTGATTGCGGTACCAAGTTTTGCACCATCGATGAATCAATATGCTTCTCTTGGTAAGCAAGAATCTTTAATTTTTCCACGTTTGCTTTCATCAGCCCGTAGTCCGCATTGGTTCGTTGGACAAGTTCATCCATTGCCGCTTGGTCAATGGTGAATCCCGCGACCTTTAGTTCACGAGCAACTTGTTGCCGTGCCTGACGTTCATCCAATGGCGCCGCGTCGACCACCACTGCACTCTTTTTTAGTTCCTTAACAACCTTTTTGCGCCCATCAAGTTTCTCATATGGTGCCAAGAACACTAATGTCGTCGATGGTTCAGGGTGTTCAAGGTATGTTAAGAGACCGGGAATATCATGATCAATCTTTCCCTTTCCCCTTTCGTTAGTCAAAAAGAAGGGTTTATTGACCAGCACCAGACGTCGTTCCCCAAAGAAAGGCGCCGACATTGCATCATCAAGGGCCGTTGCCACAGGGGTTGTTTCCATGTCGTAGCGACCAACATTCATGACCCGCTGTTCAGGCGGAACCAACTTAATAAACTGCTGGACGGCTTCATCTAAGAGCACCTGCTGAGTTCCTAATACCAGGTACACCATTGCTGGTGTTTTTGTCTTCAATTGCTTAGTGAGCTCGGCAACGTCCATTTTATCTCGTCTCCCCTTAATTTAGTCTGCCACTTTCCACTTTGGCCGCGATAATTGTATTTTATCATTCCATACTGCTGCGTGGAAAGTGGCTTTATGTTTCTGCACTTCAATTCTTCAACAACGTCGTCATTGGGGTGGTGATAGCGGTTAAACCGACCAGCAGAGATAATTCCAATTTGGGGACGAATGGCATCTAAAAACTGGGGATCACTGGCGGTTCGACTCCCGTGGTGCCCTAATTTAAGAACGTCAGTCCTCAAGCCGGGATAACGTTGTAAAATAGCCCGTTCACCTTGCCGGTCTAAATCACCGGTGAAGATAAACGACTGCCCGCCAAAATTACCAGTTAAGGCCATCGAATCCTCGTTCTTACCATCACCACGATTAAAGGGATGAAGGATTCTTAACTCCGGATCAACTTGGTTGCGGTCGGTAACTCCCCGGAGCTGTCCAGTGAAGTGACCATCATTTAACCGTTTGATTAGCTGTGTCTGATCCTCCATCCCCGCCGGCACGGCGATCTTACGCACCCGCATTTCCTTCAGAAAGGTCGGTAAATAGCCGATATGGTCCGCATCATGATGGCTAAGATAAATCGTATCAATGGTCGTAATTCCCCGACTTTTCAAATAATTGATCGTTGCCCTTTTCGCGCCGTCGCTATGCACGGTCACCCGCGCCCACTGCGGTTGTTTAAAATTTAACTTGCCCCCGGTATCAATCAACATCACCCGTCGGTTAAGGGGGGTCCGAACCAGAATGCTGTCTCCTTGACCAATATCCACGAAGGTAACTTCCCCCGTGAGCGGAAGGTGGATGGCCGTGAAGCATACCAGATAGGCAACAAGTAGGTAACCGTATTTTTTAAATGATGGCCGCTCAAGAAGCCAGAGCGTCAAGATAAAAAAGGTAAGACTCCAAAACAGTGGTGGCTTTCCAAAGGGAATCATCCCCGGAATTTGTCCGACAGTACTCAAGGAGTGCTGAAAGAAGATCAGCACCTCGTTTGCGAACTGTCCGACCAAAGGAACGCAGTCATAGGTAACTGCGCTAACCATCACCAACGGAAAAATAACGACAGAGAAGAATGGAATCATAACAAAGCTGGCAAAAAAACTTAGCCAGTGAACCTCATAGACATTTGCTAATATTGACGGTAAGCTCACGAGGCTAAGCCACCAACACCGCTTAAAATTACCTATCTGAGGGTTGATCACGTGGAGGACTAATGATAATAAATAAGTCAGTTGCCCACCCAGGTTTAACAATAAATAGGGATTCCATGCCATTCCAATGAGAAGGCTAATTGCCCAGCCATCCAAGGCATCGATTTTTAGTATTCGGTGACCAAGAATAAGCTCCATCATAATTACCGCCCGAATAAGGCTAACCGAGCCCCCGCCAATTATTAAATAGGCTGGCAAGAAGAATAATAAACACCAGTTAACCAGTTCGAGGTCGAGCCACAAGTAATTGGCGGCCATCCGTACCAAAGTAACCAACAGGACGACGTGCATTCCGGAGATACAGAAAAGGTGGATGATTCCCAGCCGTTTTGCATTCTCCATCAATTCCCCATTGTCCTGGGTCTGCTCACCGATTATCAATTGTTGACAATAACCGGCGAGCGGTCGGGGCATCCGGTTAAAAAACGTAATCAGTTGCCTGCGGATAACGTGACAGCTAACTGCAATGTTGTACCGACGCAACGGTCGTACCGTTTTAACCTCTTTGATGCGCAATTCATTGCAAATTCGTCGTTGATTATAGTAGCGCTGGGTATCAAATTGGTTATCATTGGTCGCCGGGATAATGGGCTGCCGGTCCCCCGTTACCTGCCAAACCGTGGGTAATTTTGACCGGGTAAAACGGGATAACTCTTCTGGCGTCCGTGCCCGGACCATTGCTGTGTCCTTTTGCCGTGCGCCAGGATAGTGGGCCGTAAAAAAGACTAAACTTCCATTATGCCTGACCTCATCCGGATAGACGACAATTCGCCAGGTCCCTGCTTGCACATTCCGAAGCGTGTGGGCACCGACCCAATGAATAAAATATCCTGTCAGGAGAGCTAAACCGACAGCAACGAGGGTGCTTATCAACAGTACTTTTCGTTGGCGTAATTTAAAAATGCGCCAGAAAAGATAACCAGCAATCAAAAGAAGCCACTTATTTTCTGCCGCAATTGCCGTTGCTAAAGTTCCCGCTAGCATTGCCGGGAAAATCCAATAATGACGAATCTACTTTTCTCCGTTACCTGGATCGATGTACTGGTCCAGGTGAACTTCATCAAGAATATTGGTGTCTAATTTAATTTGGCGTAATTTGACATTCTTCATCTTTATTAACTTCATCGCGTAATCATCATTGTGGTAGTTACGGATGTAGTTTATCTCCTTAATCCCCGCCTGGAGGAGGCTCTTCGTGCATTGCAAGCAGGGAAAATCAGTAACGTACAGGCTGGCGCCATCCATTGACATACCGAACTTAGCACACTGAAGCAAGGCATTCATCTCGGCGTGAATTGTCCGGACACAGTGCCCCGCACGAAGGTAACATCCTTTGTCGATACAGTGGTCATCGCCGGAAACAGACCCGTTATAACCACCAGCAATGATTCGTTTATCACGAACAAGTACCGCCCCCACCGAAAGCCGTGTACACGTGCTTCGTGAGGCGAGCAAAGCTGCTTGGATCATAAAATACTGATCCCAGTCAATCCGTTTTTTCACTCTATCACTCCCTTAATTTAAGTTTAGTATAGCAAAAAATGTTCATTAGCCAAAAAAATTAGACAGATAATTGATCTTTTATTTTAGCAACGGTTTTCTCGCCAAATCCCGAAACCTGGTTTAGCTCGTCGACACTCTTAAATTGGCCATGCTGCTGGCGGTACTCCAAAATCAAATCCGCTTTCTTATCACCGATCCCCGAAATTTGACAAAGCTGCTCCTTGCTAGCCGAATTAAGATTAACAATTGGCTTGTTATCATTACTTTCACTAGGAGTTGTGCTGCTCCCCACTGCCAATTCCGCTGGTACCTGCTCACCCTGGGTTGGCACATAAAGTGCTTGCTGGTCAGTAAGTTCCTTTGCTAAATTGACCTGGCGCATATCTGCCGTGGGTAATGGTCCACCAGCGGCGCGGAGTGCTTCATCAACCCGCGCGCCCCCAGCCAAGCGGTATACTCCGGGACGCTTAACCGCCCCTTTTACATCAACACAAATTCGCCCGGTGTGTAGCGAACTAGTGCTTGTTGACGACGTACTAGCAGGGGTTGTAAATTTTTGATCAGTGCTTGCTTCGTGATTAGTCACCGAACGGCCAACAAAAAAGAGGAGGAGGGTAACGACAATTGCTCCACCAATTAGCTGGCTGCGGTAGTTCATCCATAATTCCCTTATTTTTTCCATTTCATCCCCTCCACCTAATAAATACGGTAATAAACAAAAAAGAAACGGAAAAGCTTAATCTTCCGTTTCTTTATTAAAATGGTTAACGGTGGCTTTCCAGGTAGTTAACCGCCTGCTTAAAGCTGGTCACCGGAACAACTTTCATGTTTGGTGCATATTTTTTGGCCGTTGCCTTGGCCATCTGGTAATTCGTCTGGTGACCCTCCTCGTATTTTAAAAGCAACTTAGAGGGCTTAACGTACGGTGCAAAGAAAATCGTTGCCCCGGCACGGTGGGCGGCGATAACCTTCTTGTCAATTCCGCCAATTTCACCGACCCGACCGGCAGAGTCAATTGTCCCAGTCCCGGCAATCTTGCGCCCCCGTTGTAAGTCG
The DNA here is from genome assembly GCF_947381485.1 of Limosilactobacillus avium. Classification (NCBI taxonomy): domain Bacteria; kingdom Bacillati; phylum Bacillota; class Bacilli; order Lactobacillales; family Lactobacillaceae; genus Limosilactobacillus; species Limosilactobacillus avium. Next base: position 5,524 of record NZ_CANCWN010000007.1, read on the forward strand.
TGACCACTGATCTGCTGGTAGATTTGCAAAGTAAACATCAGTCCGCCAGAAGGTCCCCCTAATTGTCCTGGATCAACCTTGACGGCCGGTCTCGTGTGAACCTTCATATTATTGGTCAACATGATACCAATTCCGGCGCGCTTTTTGGTTAGCCGAACGAGTTTCCTCGTGGCAGTATGTTCTTTACCGTTCCGCTTAAAGGTCACCTTCAACGGACTGCCAACTCTTTGCCGACCAATGTACTTTTGGTAGCCCTGGGCCGTGTTGAAATGGCGGCCATTTACCTTGGTAATCGTATCCCCAACGTGAATAACCTTCTTAAACTTTGAAGACGGTTGAACCTGCAAGACATAAATTCCCAGGTACTTCTTACTTACTGGCTGGTGAGCGGCCTTATAGGCAACCGCAATGGCTTCATTTATCGAGCTTTGCATATAAAACTTTTGTACTCGGTCAAAGGTTGCGTTATTTTGCCCGCCCGTAACGTCATCAGCACTCTCGATTGACAAATAAGGGACCATCTTTGCCATGAGGTAAGTTGCTGGCCGGGCCTGCTGGAGGGCAACTGAAGTAATCATAAAGCTTCCCTTCCCCGGGTCCGGGTGTCCCTTAATTTTTACAAATGAGCGGAGGTTACTGGCGTTGCCGGGTGCTTCAATGTAGGAGTTGAGTGGCCACAAAAGCGACCACGCAACGAAGAGGACGGCAACCAGGGCAACACCAATCCACCGCAGAACCTTTTTATCTTGTCTTTTCATTACTTTCCTTCACCTGCATCAGTTGACGTTCTTCAAGACGCTTCTTCAAGGCCGTATTAATATTGGCGGGAAGGTAGGCTGAAATATCACCGCCTGCAGCGGTTACTTCCTTCAGTAAACTACTCGACAGGTGCTGGTATTCCGGCTTTGCCAAGAAGAAGACCGTTTCACACTGGTCATCAAGGTAGTTATTCATTGCCGAAATATCACGCTCATAGCGAAAGTCTTCGGTGTTACGTAGTCCCCGCATCAAGTAATCGGCCCCAATTTTATTCATTAGGTCAACAGTCAATCCCTGAGCAGTGATGACTGATACATTAGCGAGCCCACTAACTGCTTCCTTTACCTGCGCAACACGTTCATCAACGGTAAACAGTGGTTTCTTACTCTCGTTGGTCATTACCGCCACCGCGAGTTGGTCAAACAGGGCGCTCCCCCGCTTAATAAGGTCAAGATGACCCAGCGTCAGGGGGTCAAAGGTTCCTGGAAATAATGCAATTTTCATATTTCTACTCCTTTTCGTATTGGTAGATTGTTAGGACGGTGATCCCATAGGACTGCCGTTTACAGAACTTAAAATGGTCCCAGTCATGGTCTGGCAACTTGGCTTCCTGATTTGTCTCGGCAACAATGACTGCACCATTTGCCAACAGGTCGTTTTCCGCCATCAATGACATGTCCTTAACGATTTGCTGCTTGGCGTATGGGGGATCAAGAAAGACCAGGTTAAAAGCCTGCCCTTTCTTACCCAAGAGCTTAAGAGCCTTGTGGGCGTCCATCTTATAGACTTGGAATTGGTCTGGATGTTTGGTGGTCGCAATGTTTTTCTTAATTGTCTTAATGGCTTGGTATTGGCGGTCAACCAATACCGCCATATCGATTCCCCGGGAAACGGCCTCAATACTCAGACCTCCACTCCCGCCAAATAGGTCCAGGCTCTGTCCACCGTCAAAGTAGGGGCCAATAATGTTAAACAGGGCTTCCTTGACTTTGTCAGTGGTCGGCCGGGTCGCCATCCCCGGGACCGCACTAAGCCGGCGACCACCAAATTTTCCTGCAACTACTCTCATGTTTTATCATCCTCATCATGCAATTTGTATATTCCCGTCATTTCCAAATCGGTAAGGGTGGGGTCAAGGTCTGGCCGGTAGGACTGCTCGACCCTGCGTACTGCCCGCAGTTTCTTTAGCCTGTCTGTAACAGCTGTTACTTGGTCCTGGTCAACATACAGTACAACATAGTGCATCCGCCGCGAGACATAACGAACCATTCCGTAGTGGCGGAGGGTCCGAATAACACGGTTACCATTAATGTAAACAATTAGGGCGCGCCGTGCGGTTAATTTGAACATTAATAATTACCCCTTTCATTCGCCACAAACGGTCTCCCCATTTGGAGGCGACCCTTATTTTGTTGGATACTGATGTTCATGATGATCCCCACTGCACTGGACAAAACCAGCATACTAGATCCCCCGTAACTGATGAAGGGAAAAGTAACCCCGGTGATTGGGAGAAGGCCCAAGACACCACCAATGTTAAAGGCCGTTTCAATGATCATAAAAGTCGCTGTCCCATAACAAATCAAGGTTTGGTATAGTGAATTACTCCGGACACCGACCAGGATAATCCGACAGATCAGACATAGTAAAAGACCCAAAATGACTGTTACCCCAACCAGGCCCAACTCCTCACTCACAATTGACATGATAAAGTCGGTATTTGGTTCGGGAAGGTAACCCATCTTTTGAATACTATTACCAAGGCCCACACCAAAAATTCCCCCGTTACTAATCGCGTAATAGGAATTAACCAGTTGACTCCCTGAGCCACTGGCATTGCCAAAGGGGTTCATAAAGGCAATGAATCGTTGGGCCCGGTAACCACCGTGAAAGAGTCCGGACTCAATGGCTTTTTCCAAAAGGAAGTAGCAAACAGTGGGCACACCAACAATTAGGCCGATACCGAAACCCCAGCGGAAGTCACAGGCGAGCAACATCACCGCAATAATTGCGAAGTTGATTGCGAAGCCCCCCGTATCAGGTTGAACGAGGATCAGGATCAAAAACGCGAACGCAAACAGGAGGGGACCAGCGGCAGCACCCGAGTCCAGAAAGTGGGACCCACTCTGCCGCGCCCTGGCCATCCGGTCGGCCAGGTACAAGATTAAGTACAACTTACAAAATTCCGCTGGCTGAATATTAATTGGCCCCAGGGAAATCCAACCCTTGGCCCCGTTAACTGCCCGGCCAACAACCAGGACGAATAACAGCAAGAAAAGCATTATGAAGGTTGAATCCCGCAAAAAGCGCCGTGTTCGTAAGTGCTTCATCGACAGGTTAGCGAAGAAGAATACACAGCCCATTCCCAGTAAGGCGTAGATTGACTGCTTTACTAAGTAGCTTTGCGGACTTCCCCCGTTTTGCATCTCGATGCCCGCACTAGAAGAATAAACCATGATTATTCCGGCCAAGCAAAGCACTAAAAACGGGACAAGTAAGTAGTAATCCCAGTAGCGCATATCCTGCCATGCGCTCTTCAGTGGAAGCCGCCGGAGCCGTAATTTTCTCATTTTAATTAACTGCCACCTACCTTAACCAATAAAATACAGATTTAATTATAACATTAATCGTTAATGTTAAATTTAGAAAAGGTTACGCGGATGAAAAAAGGGAACCGGTTAAGGACCAATGTCCTTTCCAGTTCCCTCCGTAGTCAGTAACTATTTCCGCGAAGCAGCACGACGGCGCTTTGCTTCCTTTTCACGTGCATTAGTGTTCAAAATCTTCTTCCGTAGACGAATGTTTTCTGGAGTTACTTCACAGTATTCATCCTCGTTCAAGAATTCAAGCGATTCTTCAAGGGAGAAGTGAGTTGGTGTCTTGATGTGGGCCATTTCATCAGAACCTGCTGCACGAACGTTAGTCAAGTTCTTACCCTTGGTGATGTTAACAGTAATGTCGTTTTCACGGCTGTTTTCACCAACGATCATCCCTTCGTAAACTTCCGTACCTGGGTCAATCAGGAGACGACCACGACTTTCAATCCCCATCATTGCGTAAGTCGTTGCCTTACCGGCATTCATTGAAACCAGCGTTCCCTTTTGCCGACCAGGGTTCCAGTTCTTGATAACTGGTGCGTACTTTTCAAAGGTGTGGCTCATGATTCCGTATCCCCGGGTAAGAGTCATGAATTCAGTGGAGTAACCAATCAAGCCCCGTGAAGGTGCGAGGAAGATCAGGCGCGTCTGACCATTTTCACCGGGTTCCATGTTTTGCATTTCACCCTTACGCTTGGATAAGCTGTCGATAACACCACCGGTGTATTCATCAGGGGTATCAATCTGGACTTCTTCGAATGGTTCGCACATTGTTCCATCAACTTCACGGTAAATAACTTCTGGCCGTGAAACAGACAGTTCGTAACCCTCACGACGCAAAGTTTCAATCAGGATTGAAAGGTGCAGTTCACCACGTCCAGAAACCGTCCAGGCACCTGGATCATCCGTGTCTTCAACCTTCAGGGAAACATCGGTCTGCATTTCACGCTTCAGACGAGTTTCCAGTTGACGAGCAGTCACAAACTTACCTTCCCGGCCCGCAAATGGTGAATCGTTGGTCCGGAAAGTCATCCGCAGTGTCGGTGGATCAATCCGCAGTGGCGTCAGTGCTTCTGGGTGGTCAGGATCAGCAACCGTTTCACCAACGTTGATGTCTTCCATCCCGGAAACAGCAATTAAGTCCCCAGCTTTTGCTTCCTTAATTTCCAGTCGCTTAAGCCCGAAGAACCCAAACAGCTTAGTAACCCGGAAGTTCTTCTTAGAACCATCAAGTTTCAAGAGGGTAACGTTATCCCCAACCTTAATGGTTCCCCGGAATACCCGGCCAATACCGATCCGGCCAACAAAGTCGTTGTAGTCAAGGATAGCAACTTGGAATTGAAGTGGTTCATCAGAGTTGTCAACTGGCGCCGGAATGGTCTTGATAATTGTATCAAACAGCGGCTTCATAGTGTGTTCCTGTGTAGAAATGTCGGAATCGTAACTAGAAGTCCCATTCATGGCAGAAGTGTAAACAACTGGGAAGTCAAGTTGGTCTTCATCGGCCCCTAATTCAATAAAGAGGTCCAGAACTTCGTCAACTACTTCTTCCGGACGAGCACCCTTACGATCAACCTTGTTGATGACAACAATTGGGGTTAAGTGTTGTTCCAATGCTTTCTTTAAAACGAAGCGGGTTTGTGGCATCGTTCCTTCAAAGGCATCAACAACCAGGAGGACACCGTCAACCATCTTCATAACCCGTTCCACTTCACCACCGAAATCGGCGTGTCCTGGGGTATCCAGGATGTTGATTTGGTACTTACCGTACTTAACAGCAGTGTTCTTAGACAGGATAGTGATACCCCGTTCACGTTCGATTGCGTTAGTATCCATCGCACGATCTTCGATTGAGAAGTGCTCTGGTAAAGTATCTGATTGCTTCAGCATTTCGTTAACCAGGGTTGTCTTACCGTGGTCAACGTGGGCAATGATCGCAATGTTACGAATGTCGTCACGTCTTTTCATTGCTTGGTTCTTCCTTTCATTTAAACAATTATTCCTGGATAAGTATACACTCTTCCAGCTTCGATTTCACAAAAAAACTGTGACAATTTAGTCACAGCTTAACAGCTAACCAGTAATCTTTGCAATATCCTCACTGGCTTGTGTTGTAGCTACCAATACAAGGTTAGATGATAGCACATCTGGCGTGGTGCCGTCAATTGATTTAACGACAAGGCCCAGTTCTTCGGCCAAAACACGTCCAGCGGCCAGATCCCACGGCCGTAAGTGTGAAATGTAAGCTACTAACTCACCGCTTAAGACACCAATCATTTCCTTAGCCGCACTGCCGTACATCCGAAGGCCGCTGGCTGCTTGGGCAACCGCTGGTAGGTGATGAACATTGCTTAAGATTAAGGGACTACTAATTGCCACCAGGCCATGGTGAAGGTCGAGATTAACTGGGGGCGCAACCCGTTTTTCATTAACGTAGACGCCCTGTCCCCTGCCACCATGGTACAGGCGGCGGTTAACACAGTCCATGATATATCCCAGAGTCGGCTGACCATCAACATACAGGGCTAACATAATACCAAAATTATCATGCTGGCGGACAAAGTTAAGCGTCCCATCGATTGGATCCACAATCCAAACATGACCGCTAAGGCTCGTCAGATTATGAGTGCCAAATCCTTCCTCACTTAAGATCCGACAGCCCGGATCAATTATTTTCAGTTGCTGGTCAATAAAACGTTCGTTTTCCTTATCAACAGTGGTTACCAAGTCATTGTAATTGGTCTTTTCTGCGACATGAAAGGGCTCGTTCATTCGCTTGAGGGTCATTTCATTAACATTTTGAATCAACTTAATAACGGCCGCGTCGATCTCTTCAGTCATTAATCATCAGCCACCTTAATCATTTTCTTTTGACTCGTTGAAGCAAGTTTCACAACAGTATAGAGCTGATAGCCAGAATTCTTAGCGAACTGCCGCCCCAGTTGCTTTTCCCCCGCTTTGCTGTTGACGACCTTTTTAAATGCACGGTACTTTTCCAAGACCTTGCTACGGGGAGCGCCAATTTCATATGCATCCTCAACTATCCGTAAAAAAGCAATCACTGTCTCCATCTCATCCGTCGTCCAGTCAGGATCAAGTGGGTATGAATAACTTTGCTGTTTCATGAATTTACCTCTCCCCTTTAACGCTAACTGGCTATATTATAACCTGCTTGCTAAAAGATGGCGAGACCCAAAAAACAAGGAGTTACAACCGCAGTCGTAACTCCTTGTTCACTTATATTAACGTTCAGTGCTAAATGTGGGTTGGCAGACCAAGCGCAATATCAGCAGCTTCTTGGATTGGTTCATTAAGAGTTGGGTGTGGGTGAATAGTTAAGTCGACGTCTTCAACATTCATTCCGCAGTTAACAATTAATGACAATTCACCAGCCATGTCACTAGCACCAGGGCCAACGATTTGGGCACCAACGACGTTCTTTTCGTCCTTAGTGTAAATCAAACGAACGAAGCCATCTGGTTCGTCCAGGGAAACGGCCCGGGCATTACCGGCAAATGGGAATTGTGCAGTAGCAACTTCAATTCCCTTGTCCTTAGCTTGGTCAACATTCATACCAACTTCTGCCATTTCAGGATCAGTGAAGCAGACAGCAGGAACTCCTACCCAGTCGTTAGCAGTGTTCTTTCCGGCAATCGCACCAGCGGCAGTCTTTGCTTCAAAGAAGGCCTTGTGAGCCAGGGCAGGACCTGGAACAATGTCACCAATTGCCCAGATACCATCAACGTTTGTCCGACCTTGTTGGTCAACGATAACTTGGTGGTGGTCATTAAGCTTGACACTGGTCATGTCAAGACCGAAGTTGTCGGTGTTTGGCTTCCGACCAACGGAGACCATGCAGTAGTCGGCCTTGATCGAGCTTTCCTTACCATCAACTTCGTAAGTAACCGTAACACTGTTGTCGTCTTGTTCTGAGTTCTTAGCCATTGCACCAGTGATGATGTCAATGCCCTTCTTCTTCATGTTCTTTTCAACAACCTTAACCATATCCTTGTCAAAGCCGTTCAGGATTGAAGGAAGGCCTTCGATAATCGTAACATGGGAACCAAGGTTAGCATATGCACCAGCCAATTCGGAACCGATGTAACCACCACCGATAACAACAAGTTCTTTAGGGATTTCTGGCAGGTTCAGGCCACCAGTAGAGTCAATAACCCGGCCTTCAAACTTGAAGTTTGGAATTTCAACTGGACGGGAACCCGTTGCTAAGATAAGGTTCTTCCAAGTAATGGTCCGGCCGGCGTCATTGTCCATGAATTGCTTTGGACCTGGCTTGATAACCCGGAGTTGGTGATCATTATCCATGATGGCTTCACCATCGATAATTTCTACCTTGTGCTTCTTGAGAAGCATCTTAACCCCACGGGTCATCCGGTCAACAACCTTCTTTTGCTTCCATTCCTGGGTCTTCTTGAAGTCGATTGTAGCGTCGGTCTTAGAAACACCATAGGTTGAGGAATCCTTTGCTTCTTGGAGACGGTGTCCGGCAGCGATCAATGCCTTTGATGGGACACACCCAACGTTCAGACATACACCACCTAGGCCTGGGTCACCCTTTTCGATTAAAGTAACCTTTTGACCTAATTCCGAAGCCCGGATAGCGGCAACATAACCACCTGGGCCTCCACCAACAATAACTGTATCCTTTTGTTCAACATCTGCCATAGTAAATTAAGCCTCCAAAGCGAGCAATTCTGGGTCGTGTAACAGCTTCTTCAGGTAGTTCATTGCGTTTTGACCTAAGCCACCATCAATCAGCCGGTGATCAACAGTTAATGATAACTTCATCATGTGGCCAACAACAATTTCACCCTTGTCATTAACAATTGGTTCAGTAGCAATCGTACCAACACCTAAGATAGCAACTTCTGGTTGGTTGATAATTGGGGTGAACCACTTACCACGCATGGAACCAATGTTAGAAATAGTCATTGAAGTCCCGGCCATGGAATCTGGTGAAAGCTTATTGTCTTCAGCAGCTTGAGCATTGTCAGCAATTTCCTTGGCAATTTCAATCATGCTCTTGGAGTCAGCCTTCTTGATGTTTGGTACATACAGACCGTGGTCAGTGTTCGTAGCAATACCAATGTTGTAGTAGTGCTTTTGAACTAATTCCATCGTGCTGTCATCAATGGAGCAGTTGAATTCAGGGAACTTCTTCATTGTGGCAACCAGGGCCTTAACAACGTATGGCAAGAATGTCAAGTGAACACCTTGATCAGCAGCAACTGGCTTGTACTTCTTCCGGTTAGCCATCATTGCGGAAACTTCAACATCGTCCAGCAATGTGATCATTGGACTGATGTCAACGGACTTCCGCATGTTCTTAGCGATGATCTTCCGCATGTTGGAAAGTGGTTCACGGGTTTCAGCGTCTTCACCAGCACCCTTGTAAGGCTTGATGGTGTTACCAGCAGCCTTAGCTGGAGCAGCGGCGGCAGCTGAGGCAGCACCATTAGCTGGGGCAGCAGCGCCATTGAAGTTGTCAATATCTTCTTTCAGAACTTGACCATGCTTGCCACTTGGTTGAACAAGTGAAATGTCAACGCCCTTGTCACGAGCATATTGACGAACAGAAGGCATTGCCATAACAAGCTTGTTAGGTTCGGCCAGTGGAGCTACGCCACCCTTAGCTGGAGCGGCATCTTCCTTAGGAGCTTCGTCCTTCGGTGCTTCCTCTTCTGCTGGAGCTTCGTCTTCATCATCGTCGTCGCCACCTTCGGCTTCAACGTTTGTGCTTACGCCGTCCTTACCATCATCAATTAAGAGCAGGTCATCACCCTTTTCAACGTGGTCGTCTTCCTTGACGTTAAGGGTCTTAACGGTCCCGTCAACTGGTGATACCAATTGAGTAGTTGACTTATCAGTTTGAATTTCAATTAATGGGTCGTCGGCCTTAATTTGGTCGCCTTCCTTTACCAACCAAGAAGCAACATCCCCTTCGGTCAGACCTTCACCCATTTCTGGTAATCTAAATTTGTATGCCATATCGAATTAACTTCCTTTCATAACCAATAGCAATCTAGCTATGATTAATAATTAACTGTCTCGCGCGCAGCTTCTTCAATGTCGTTAGCAGTTGGGAGCCAAACATTTTCTGCTTGTGGGAATGGGTAAACAGAGTTTGGTGCAGCTACCCGGCTAACTGGTGCGTCAAGGTACATAATTGCACCTTCAGAAATGGCAGAAGCAACTTGTGCACCAACACCAGCCTGCTTCTGAGATTCTTGAACAATGACAACATGGTGCGTCTTCTTGACGGATTCAAAGATAGTGTCAGTGTCAAGTGGGTAAAGTGAACGAAGGTCAATAATTTCAGCAGAAATATTGTCCTTAGCTAACTTCTTAGCAGCCTTTTGGGCTTCGGATACTTCACCACCGTAAGCGATGATGGTAACATCCTTACCTTCTTGAACGACGTTAGCCTTGTCCAACGGAACAGTGTACTTGTCGTCAGGAACTTCACCCTTAACTGAACGGTAGAGACGCAGGTTTTCAAGGAAGACAACTGGGTCGTTGTTTTCGATGGCAGAAATGATCAGACCCTTAGCATCGTAGGCAGAACTTGGGGTAACAACCCGCAGTCCTGGTACACCAACGAAGAAGTTTTCAAAGTCGTCCCCGTGCAGTTCAGCGGTGTGAGTACCACCACCGTATGGAGTCCGGATAGTAATTGGCGCGTTCTTAGTACCATTGTATTGGAAACGAATCCGTGACATTTGGGCAACAATTGAGTCTAAGGCTTCAAAGATGAAACCAGAGAATTGGATTTCAGGAACTGGACGCCAGCCGGTAACAGCTAAACCAATTGACATCCCGAGGATACCAGATTCAGCCAGTGGTGTACTGAATACCCGGTCAGCACCATACTTCTTTTGTAAACCGTTAGTAGCACGGAAGACCCCACCGTTTTTACCAACATCTTCACCGAAAACGAGGGTCTTAGGATCTTCAGCTAAAGCAATGTCAATACCTTCAGTAATAGCTTTGATATAAGTCTTTTTAGCCATGATTACTTCGACTCCTTTGCTTCGTACTTCTTAATTTGTTCTTTAATATCAGGGGTTGGTACTTCAAAGGTCCGCTTCAGCATATCCGTAACCTTTTCAGGTTCAACAGCGTCTGCTTCCTTCATGGCCTTCTTGAAGTCGTCTTTGCATTCATCAGCGTACTTCTTTTCTTCGTCTTCAGACCAGAGACCCTTTTCAGTCAAGTACTTGCGGAGACGAATCAGTGGGTCCTTGTCGAACCATGGTTTTTCTTCTTCCTTAGTCCGGTAACGACTAGGATCATCACCAGCGGAACTGTGGGCACCGAACCGGTAAGTCAAGGTTTCAATCAGAACTGGACCGTTACCAGCAGCAGCGAATTCACGAGCTTCCTTGGCAACTTCGTAACATGCCAGAACATCCATCCCATCAACTTGGACAGCTGGGATACCAGCAGCAACACCCTTTTGGGCAATTGTTTGCGCATGAGTTTGCTTCTTACGTGGGTAAGAAATAGCCCAGCCGTTGTTTTGAATAATGAAGACAGCAGGTGATTGGAAGGCACCAGCAAAGTTCATCCCTTCGTAGGTGTCACCTTGTGAACTTCCACCTTCACCGGTGTATGCATATGCAACGGTATCCTTTTCCTTGTTCTTCTTGATACCTAAAGCAGCACCGGCCATTTCAACCATTTGTGCACCAATGATAATTTGTGGACGAAGAGCACGAGCGTCGAACAGGTTACCCTTAACGTGACCCTTTGACCATAAGTACATTTGAGCAACAGTAGCACCGTGTTGAATCAGTTGTGGTAAGTCACGGTATGCTGGGAACATGAAGTCTTGCTTCTTAAATGCAGAAGCGGTCCCCATTTCGGATGCTTCTTCACCCCAGGTAGGAGCATAGAATCCTAAACGACCTTGTTGTGAGAATGACATGGTTTGTTCGTGAAGTGCACGTTCCCATACCATCTTCTTCATCAGGTCGACTAATTGGTCATCAGTAAAATTAGCCATTAAATCCTTGTTAACGACTTTACCATCGTTATCAAGAATTTGAACGGGCTTTGCAAATGCAGCGCCTTCTTCGGCTTTAATCTTAGCAAAGTCTACAGCTTTGGCTTCGGCCATTATAAACATCCCTTTCCAAATCCAATTAACATCATATATAAGCGATTGCCTACTTACAGTTTCTAGTATACCTAATTCTGGACATAATACAAGCGCTTTCATAGACTTTTTTATTATGTTTTGACTATAAGTTGCGCATGTGAAAACGCTAACTTAATAGTTTTGTATAATAATGAGACTAATTTTGGGCGTTGTCATCGATAGGCATTATGATAGACTAGTATTGATAACTATTAATGGAGGCGGAAAAAGTGTATTTAATGAAGGATATTGTTCGTGACGGCGACCCGGTATTAAGAAAGCGGGCCGCTAAGGTTGAATTCCCCCTCTCTGAGGAAGACCAGCAGTTGGCCAAAAAGATGATGGAATATTTGGAAGTCAGCCAGGATCCCAAACTTTGTGAAAAATATAAGTTGCGGGCTGGTGTTGGCTTAGCCGCACCACAGGTCGGGGTTTCTAAACAAATGGCGGCTGTTTTAGTCCCACCATTGGAAAAGGATGGTCAACCAGAATTTAAGGATGTTATTATTAACCCGGTAATTGTTAGTGAATCTGTGCAGTATGGGGCGTTGACTGAAGGTGAAGGTTGCCTCTCCGTTGATAAGGACGTGCCCGGATACGTACCACGTCACGATCGGATCACCCTCCGCTACCAGGATACGGACGGCAAGAAACACCAGGTTCGGTTAAAGAATTATCCGGCAATTGTTTGCCAGCACGAAATTGACCACCTCCACGGCGTCTTATTCTACGACCACATTAATAAACAAGCCCCATTTGAGGCCCCTGCTGATACAGTGATGATCAGCTAAAATATTAAAAGCGACTTTTGGCACCCGCTATCATGGGTACCAAAAGTCGCTTCTTCTATTTACTGTGTTGCTTGAGTTTCTTTAGGTCAGCGACATATTCCGCCGTGGCTTCATTTAAAATATACGCGACATCAATATGGAGGACGCCTTCATATTGCCACCAGTCCGTAACCTTAAACACACTAAACTTTGTGTTAACCGCCGTTAACTGGTGGTCGTTAGCGTACTTAGCTAACTGTTCATTAAGGCTCTGGGGCGTCAGCGTAGCGTCCCGTTTTTCGTCCCCATCAAAGTGATATTCAAAGGCTAAGACGCCTTTTCCCCAAACATCGGCAACGAGTTGTGAATTTAGAGAACGATTCCACCCTAATAATGTCTGTAAACTGTCATTAACCGCAGCGTCGGTTGTTTCCTGCGCTTGACGTCGTAAAATAATTGTTGCCCGGTTAATCAAGATACGGTGAACAACGGTGTACAAGCACGCCACCACCACAACAGCGATTAAGCAAATTATAATTGTCTTCATCTCGTAACCCCCATAAGCCTCTTTGTTAAATTAATCATACCATGTTGCCAATTCTGAGGACAGCTAAACTTAGATGTGCTAAAATGGATAAGGTAAAACACTGAAAATAACATCTTTTAAGGAGTTTTTAGTAGAATGATCTTTAAAGTATATTATCAACCAGATAGTACCAAGCGCCCCGTTCGTGAAAACACCAAGTCACTTTATATCGAAGCTGACTCCGAACCAGAGGCCCTTTTAATGGTTGAACATAACACCGACTACAGTATCGAGTATGTCGAACAACTTGATGAAAAGGCTCTTGCGTACGAAAAGCAAAATCCAAACTTCAAAATGACGAGTTTCTAAATTTCAGGTCAGGGGTCCACGGGTGTCCCCACATACATATGATGCTGAATACCAATGGGGTCCAACATTCGGATGAACCGAACGCTGGGCCCTATTGCATTCATGAAGAGCCCAACTTATTTTGAAGATTAATTAACTTCTTATCCGGTTATATAGTTATTAAGATCAAGAAGGAAGATCACTATGCATTACTCAATCATCCTTAACCCAACTGCCGGTAACGGTAAAGCGCAAAAAGAATGGCAATTAATTGAGCCCCAATTAATCCAAGCGCAGGCTAGCTTTGACATCCACACAACCAAGGACCGCTCAAGCGCTGAATATTTTGCAACCCGTCTCGTCCAAAGGCGCAAAAAGGATATTGTCATGGTAATTGGCGGTGATGGGACCCTTCACCAAGTCTTAAACGGCCTTATTAAGGAGAGTCACTGTCTCCACACTAGTCCCCTCCCCCTGGCCTTTATTCCGGCGGGTATTAATAATGACTTTGCCCGTGCTTTTGGGGTACCATTAAAGCCGCTGGATGCCCTCCAGCAAATTCTTAATACCACAACGGTAACCAATGTCAATATTGGCCACTACCATGAGGCAATCAAAAATGAAGAAGGCTATTTTCTAAATAACATCGGCGTTGGTTTTGATGCCGCAATCGTTAGTCGGGTTAATGGGAAAAGCGCCAGAAAGCAGTCTACCGCCTTTCATCTTTGGCACCCCGGCTACCTTCGTCAGGCCTTAGGGGTCGTTTATGACCAGCAGCCCTTCCAGCTAATGGTCCAACAAGGAAGCTCACGGAATTTTTATCCCCGGGCGTACATCGTCCTGCTTGTCAACCATCCCTTCATTGGCGGTGGCGTCAAGGTTGCGCCCACAAGTAGTCTTAGTCAACCTCAATTAGACCTGCTTGTGGCGGAACAAAAGGGCTGGCCAATCACCTTTTGGCAACTGATCCAGTTTTCCCGAGGGAAGCTGCCAAATTCCCGTTTTGCCGACCACTTAACAGGGCCCCAATTCCACTACACAACTACCTCCCTTGAGTTTGAACAAAGTGATGGTGAGCCATTGGGTAACCGCTTTGTCGATCTCCGTACGGACGTTACCCAGTACCCATTCTGGCAGACAACGAAATCATAACCACCCGTCAAACGGGTGGTTTGCACATCGGCTATAAGCCGAAAAGAAAAGCCAGCGTCTCAAGGCGCTGGCTTTCGCTTTGCTCAAGCCAAAATGCTCTGACTACTTTGCTGCTACTTTAAGTAGCGTTTGTATTCCTTCACTTACCCTTAAAGGGTCCGAATATTCAGCACTGGTTATTTTATCAACTACCATGTCATGCTTTTCTTGATCTCGAATATACTTTCTTATTGTGGCTTCATTCATGCCTACTGTGCTCACATAATATCCTTCTGCCCAGAAATGTCGATTCCCAAATTTATATTTTAAGTTTGCGTGGCGGTCAAACATCATCAAGGCACTTTTCCCTTTTAAATATCCCATAAACTGCGAAACACTTAGCTTGGGCGGAATACTCACTAATATGTATACGTGATCTGGCATCATGTGACCTTCAATGATTTGCACTCCTTTATACTTGCACAGGAGTTTTATATAATCTCTAAGATCTCTGCGATATTGATTGTAAATTATTTTCCGTCTATACTTTGGAATGAATACGATATGGTACTTACATAACCATTTCGTATGGGCTAAGCTATTTAACTTATTAGCCATATTTATAAAACCTCTTTTCCCTTATTTGATTTTGGCTTGAACACCTACATCTTAAGGCAAAAGAGGCTTTTTTATATAATCTTTATTGCCCACCCGCATAGCAGGTGGTTTTTTGTTTCGCACACTCGCTCTGCTCGCGTACTCAACTAGGTCTAAAGACGTTAATAAAATAACTCCCACGTACTTAAATGATTTCAAGTACGCGGGAGTTTTTCTTAAAATGGGAATTGCCGCAATCAAGCTAATCCTCAGAAGCTTCCATTGCCTCGAGAATTATCCGCAATTGGCTACATTCATCCCGTAATTTTTGCATTTCATCGCCACAAGTTGGCTGAATCGTAACCGTCTGCCCATCGGTGGCATCGGTTACGTTTTCTGACCGGCAAAGGCTTGCCAGTTGGTCCTCTGCCCGGTGCAAATCAGTTTCAATCTCATTCTTATTGCTCACTTTAAACACCCCTTGTAAATGGTAAATATTTAAAGCAATTTCAATAATTGCATACTGACAAGATATCATGAAACTGACCAAAAGTTAACCCCTGCGGTGATTACATCTTGGTTACTTTATGATGGTAAAATTCTAATTATTTCACTGTCCCCGCAAAACTAGGTGCAAAGTAAGGGCTCAAAGTATAAACCGATACATTTGTTCCCGGTTGGGCCGCCGCTGCGTACTGGTTGTTACCAGTGTAAATTGCAACGTGATAAGTACTACCGTGTTGACCCCAGAAGAGGATATCGCCTGGTTGGGCCTGGCTGACCGCATGCTGGTTTACACAACTTTCCAGTGCAACCGAATTATGTGGCAACTGTTTATTTTCAGCGTGAGCGTATACGTAGTCAACAAATCCAGAGCAATCCATCCCACTAAGTGAATTACCGCCCCAGACATATGGAACACTATTAGAGTTAGCGATCTTGACTGCTAAGCTGACAACAGAGCCTGACTGCAGGTCAGTCGTTGAAGTGGCCTGATTATTGGCTGCTGGTTGTTGTGCTGCTACCTGACTGGTAGGCTGTTGGGGCTGGCTAGAGTTGACAGGAGCGGCCGAAGCAGTTGACTGTGCAGCTGAGCTTGCTGGAGTAGCCTGACTTTGCACTGCAACTGCTGATGAAGCAACCGGTGCCGGTTGTTGGCTAACGGGAGCAGCACTAACTGGCTGTTGACTTGGCTGGGCAGCTTGACTAGTAACCGTTTGACTAGCACTTGCTTGCGTCGTAACCGTATTCGCCACTGTTGCTGATTCATCACTAGCTGTTTGAGTTGCATTGGCAGCAGATGGCGCTGCTAGTTGCTGAACACTAGCAGAAGTGTTCGGTGTTGCTGCTGCCAAGACTTCAGTCGTCTGCGCAGTTTCACTCCCCGCCATAGTTGCGGTGGACGCTGGCTGAACGTTAGTCTGGTTAGTGGTGTTAGCCGATGACTGAACACTAGCCTGGCTAGTGACTGCTTGGTTAACCTGACTAGTCGTACTTGCATTAGCCGCTTGTGACTGGGTTGACGCAACCGGAGCTGCACTAACCGGACTAGTGGTTACCACTGTGGCGTTATTAGTTACTGCTTGGTTAGCCCCGTTAACCGTCAATTGCTGACCAACATAAATATGTGGCGTTGTCAGATTATTCCAGGCAATGATCTGGTTGACACTCACATTGAAATGCTTAGCAATACTATTCAGCGTATCACCGCTGTTAACGGTGTAGGTTCCTACCTGTGGACGCGCTGCCGTTTGGGTAGTCTGGCCATCCGGTAAGGTTAACTTTTGCCCCACCTGAATCAGGTCAACGGTATTGCTAATCTTCTTAATCGTGGTTGGGTTGGCCTGTTCAATTGACTGGACCGTCAGTTGGTGCTGTTGGGCAATCCCCCAAACAGTGTCACCTGGTTTAACTGTAATTTGACTTGCTGAGGCAAGCTGCGACGTAATTGCCAAGAAACCAAATGCACTCAAGGTTCCCGTTACGGCATGCCGTAAGTGGTGACTCTGGTAATGTTTCTTAGTCATACTGAATAAACACCTTCTCAAAAATTATACAACATCATAATAAACACAGCGCTCCGTCAAGTATGCGCTCTCATGCTCCTAATTTTACCATTATTTTTATAATTGGTATAGCGAACACCTGGTTGGCCGGGATGAAGAAAAGGGCTGTCCAGCACCGTTAAGGTAACCAGGCAGCCTAATTTCAAACTAATTTTTCTCCATAAAGGCGGTTAAACGTTCAATTGCCTGATCAATACTTGAGTCAGCGGCCGCGTAAGAAAGACGAACATGCCCTTCTCCACCAGCACCAAAAGCACTGCCGGGAATCACGCCGACCTTGGCCTCATGTGCTAACCGACGCGCGAAGGCAAAGTCATCACTGCCAAATCGTTCGGGAACCTTTGCAAACAGGTAAAAGGCACCGTCCGGAACCGCAAATGAGAAGCCCATCTTCTGCAAAGCGCTGGCTAACTTATCCCGCCGCTTTTGATAGTGGGAACGAAAGGCAACAGGATCTGCCGAACCGTTTGTCAAGGCCTCAAGAGCTGCGGCTTGGGCGGTATCGTTAGCGGCAGTAACCATAAAGGAATGCATCTTTGAAATCTGGTTGATAACATCACCCGGTGCCGCGACGTAACCTAAGCGGTAGCCAGTCATCGCGTGCGATTTTGAAAGGCCATCGATCAGGATCGTTTGGTCAGGCAGTAAACTGGCTAACGAGGTAAAGGGTTGGTCGTAAATCAATTCACTGTATATCTCATCCACAATCGCAAGTAGGTGGTGCTTCTTGATAACCGCCGCCAGTGCCGTTAGCTCCTCCTTGGAGTAGCAACGACCAGTGGGATTATTGGGGTAGTTGAGAATTACCGCCTTAACCGCAGCACCCCCCTTTTCAATTTCTGCTTCCAGGCGGTCAGCTGTTAATAGGAAGTTATCGTTAACGGTATTTACCGAGACCGGTTCCGCCCCTGTCAAGGCAACACTGGGAAAGTAAAGCGAGAAGATTGGCGTCGGGATGATCACCTTATCGCCAGGGTTGAGCAGGGCAAATGTCGTGGCCGTGATTGCCTCCGTGGCCCCCACCGTCACGATCAGTTCTGCGGCGGGATCATAGTTAACCTGGCGGGTCTGCTGGAGATAATTACTAATTGCCTTTCGCAGGGCCATTGTTCCCCGACTGGCAGAATAATGGGAGTCATTCTCCTCAATACTCCGTACCGCCGCTTGCTTGACATGGTCAGGGACATTAAAGTCCGGTTCGCCAAGGGTCAACTTGACAATCCCCGGAATCGCGGATATTTCGTCGTCAAAGGCCCGAATCTGTGCCGGTGGAAGGGCAGCAACCCGGTGGTTAACAATTGTTTTCATTTCACTTGGTAAGGTCGGCATCTTGTCACTTCCTATAAAACATTCTCTAGTCCGACTACTAACTCGTCAAGGTCCAGCACCTTTTCTAAGGCAACTTTGACCCCACTCATGAACGACTGGCGATCAAAAGAATCTTGCCGAATCGTTAGTGCTTCACCCGCACCCCCAAAGAGGACTTGTTCATGGGCAACATAACCTGGTAGGCGAACTGAGTGGATCTTAATCCCGTGGTAGTCACCACCACGGACATTATCCAGGGTGCTGACCTCATCGGGGCTACTCTCGTGTGCTGGCCGCACCTGGTCAATCAGCTTGGCGGTGCTCAGTGCCGTGCCCGATGGGGCGTCCTTTTTGTCGGCATGGTGCATCTCAATAATTTCAACATCCGGGAAGTACTGCGCAGCCTCCTTGGCAAACTTCATCAACAGGACCGCCGACATCCCAAAGTTAGGGGCAATCAGTCCCCCCTGGTGACGTGCGGCACTGGTCTTAATTAATTCATCCTCCTGGTCATCCGTCAACCCGGTGGTCCCGACGACCGGTGCAAAGTCATTGTCAATGGCAAACTTAACGTTGTCGTACACGACTGCTGGAATCGTAAAGTCAACCCAGATATCGGCAGCGCCCTCTGGGATCTCATTTAATGAGTGGTAGATTTTCACGTCTGGGCCAAGTTGAAACTTAGCACGCTGGTCATCGGCCATGTGCGGGGCCAGGACGGCAGTCAATTCAACATCATCCATTCCGTTTACCAAGGCAACGGCTTTTTGGCCCATTGCTCCGGCAGCACCGGCAATTAAAACTTTTTTCATCTTATTATTCCCCCAAGTTCAATGGTAACTGCTTATTTAGTAACTTATCACTCGGCAGGTCGAGGGCGTTTGCCAAGGCCTTCTTCTCGTCATCGTTAAGTGGCAGAATCGGTAAGCGGCAGCTGCCCGTGCTGAAGCTCTGAGCGTTGAGGAGTGCCTTAACCGGTGATGGTGACGGGTACATGAATAGTGCCGCCATCTTTGGGGTCAGCCACCGTTGCAGCTTTCCGGCCGTCTGGTAGTCACCCTTGTAGAGGGCGTCATACATTGCCCGCATCTGGGGAGCATAGCTGTGGCTAGCAACCGAGATAACCCCGTTAGCACCGAGAACCCGAGCAGTCAGCGCCTGCGCATCCTCACCAGTGAAGACGGCAAAGTTCTTGTCCTTTCCTTCAACAATTTCTTCAAGTTCCTCCAGGGAAGCACACTGCTTAACGGCCGCAATGTTTGGGTGTGCAGAAAGTTTAATGATTGTTTCTGCCGCCATCTTAACACCTGTTCGACCAGGAATGTTGTACATCACAATTGGCATCTTCACCTGGTCTGCAACCGCAGTAAAGTGGGCAACCATCCCCCGCTGGTTAGGCTTATTGTATGGGGGAACAACTACCAGGGCATAGTCAATCCCCGGAATCTTGGCAACCTCATTGGTAAAGGCAATCGTTTCGGCGGTATTGTTGCTCCCGGTCCCGGCAATTACTGGGACGCGATCACCAACGATCTTGCCGAATTCTTGATAAAGGCTAATTTTCTCGTCGTGACTAAGTGTCGGAGTCTCACCAGTGGTCCCACCAATTACAAAGCCATTACTCCCCTGGTCAATCAGGTAGTTTGTTAACTTCTTCAAGCTTGCAAAGTCAATCTGCCCCTTATCATCGAAGGGGGTAACAATTGCTGTTAAGAGATCTGCATCTGCTAATTTCATTTTTATTCCTCCATTACTTTGCCATCCGCGCATTCATAAAGCCAGTGATTGCATCAACGCCCCGCTTAATTGCCGCCTCATCAGGTGTTAAGGTCGCTGAGTGGAGCTGCGAATCATCATCGACACCAAGCCAGAACATCGTCCCTGGAAACTTCGCCAACAAGAAGCCAAAGTCTTCGCCAGTCATTGCCGGCGCAGTTTCGATAAAGTTGACGTCGGGGGCCTTTTGCATGTAGCCAATAAAGAACTTCGTTAACTGCGGGTTGTTTTCAACTGGCCAGTAACCACCCTGGTTAAGGCCAAGCTTAACATCCATGTTAAAGGAACGCCCGATTCCTTCACAAATATCTTGCAGGCGACCATCAATCTTTTCAATCATCTTCTGGGTCAGGCCGCGAATGGTTCCCTCAATCCGGGTATGGCCAGCAATTACGTTGCGAATACTGCCCCCACGAATTTTGCCAAGGGTAATAACGCCACTGTGAATGGGGTCGATACTCCGGGAGATAACCGTCTGCACCTGCATTATTAATGCTGCGGCCGCAACCACCGTGTCATTAGCATCTTGGGGGTAGGCAGCGTGCCCGCCCTTCCCATTCAAATCAATGTTCACTTCTGTGGTCCCCGCAAACAGCGTTCCCATCCGGCAGCCGATTGCCCCAGCGGGAAGGTCCGGATTATCGTGAAGACCATAAAACTCGTCCGGGCACCACTTACCGGAAAACAGACCTGCTTCGTAGGCCCGCTTACCACCGTAATCACTCTCTTCTGCCGGTTGGAAGAAGAAGAGCAAGTTATCCTTTGGCTGGTTTTCGGCAAAGTAGTTTAGCACGCCAAGGGCAACTGTCATGTGGATGTCATGGCCACAGGCGTGCATAACACCCGGGTGCTGGGATTTGAATGGTAGGCCCGTCTTTTCCTCCACTGGTAAAGCGTCAATGTCCGTCCGGTAACCAATTGTCCGTTGGGGGTTACTCCCCTGAACACGGACAAACAAGGCGGTCGGTAATTCTGGCGTCTCCCGAATTTCGAGGAACTGTTGGTTAAAGCCCTTGATTACAGAAAGAAGGTACTCATGGGTCTGGGTCTCATGAAGGGCCAACTCCGGAATTTGGTGGAGGTGGCGACGGATTTGAATAAGTTGCTCATTTGTTAGTGTCATAATTACAACTTCCTCAAATCGTCCTGCAGGGCCGTCTTGTCACTGGTCTGTTGGTCAACATTCTTAATAAACTTTGCGGGGACCCCGGCCACCATCGTGTGGGGAGCAACATCGTGGGTAACAATTGCCCCGGCAGCCACAACAGCACCTTCGCCAACATGGACACCTTCAATTACAACGGCGTTGGCCCCAATTAAAACGTTGTCATCAATCCGCACCGGTTGGGCACTTGCTGGTTCAACCACACCTGCTAAGACGGTCCCTGCACCGATGTGACAATGCTTACCAACAATGGCACGGCCACCAAGGACCGCCCCCATATCAATCATCGAGTCGGCACCAATTTCCGCACCAATGTTGATGATTGCCCCCATCATGATGACGGCATTATCACCAATTAGGACCTTGTCACGAATGATTGCCCCCGGTTCAATCCGGGCATTGATCCCCTTCAAATTGAGCAACGGTACGGCCGAATTACGGGCGTCATTTTCAATATGGTAGTCGGCAACCTTCTCCTTATTTTCTTCTAGGAAGGGCTTAACGTCGGCCCAGTCACCAAATAGCGTGGCGGTCTGTTTTTCCGGAAATACCTGCAGATTCTCTGGAAAGGTTAGTCCGTCAATGTCTCCCTTTAGAATGACCTTCACTGGGGTCTTCTTGGGAGCATTACCAATGTAGTTAATGATTGCTTGTGCATCTAGTTTTGCCATTTTTTTATTCCTCTTTCTTCCTATATAATGGAATTAATTTTGTTCGTAAGATTGGTCCAGGTGGGTCAGGTCCGCAAAAGTTTCCCGCTTAATAACCACTTGAGAATGACCGTTTTCCGCAAAGACCACGGCCGGACGTGGGTTCCGGTTATAGTTTGAGGCCATTGAATAACCGTAGGCACCCGTGTCCAGCATGGCCAAAACATCACCCGGTTTAGTCTTTGGTAAGGCTTGGTCCTGACACAGGATATCGCCCGATTCACAATACTTACCGGCTAAGCGAACGTGCTCAGTAAGTGGGGCTTGCGGGTCACTGGCCAGAACCGTCTCGTACTTAGCCTGGTAGAGGGCTGGACGAATGTTATCACCCATCCCCCCGTCAACCGTTACGTACGACTTCAGTCCTGGGAGGTCCTTCCGTGACCCCACCGTGTAGAGGTTATAACCGGCCGGGCCAACGATTGACCGGCCTGGTTCAATCCAGATTGCTGGCTTTCCCAAGTTAGTTGGCTGAACGGCCTTCTTAATCGCCTTGATGATGGCATCAACAAATTGCTCAGGACGGAGGGGCTGGTCATCCTTAACGTAGCGAATCCCAAAGCCACCGCCAACATTGATTACCTGTGCCTGGTAACCAAACTTCTTTTGCCAGTGGTCAGCAACCTCAACTAGCTTATTAGCCACCCCTTCAAAGCCCGCAACTTCAAAGATCTGCGAGCCAATGTGGGCGTGCAGGCCAATCAGGTCCATCCGCGGGTTAGCCAGTACCTTTTGCAGGGCTTCATCTGCCTGGCCAGAAGCGAGGTCAAAGCCAAACTTACTGTCAACCTGGCCAGTCTGAATGTACTTATTAGTGTGGGCAGAGATCCCAGGAGTGATCCGAATCATTACCTTTGTCTTTGCATCCAATTCGTTTAAGACCTGACTTAGGAGGTCAATTTCGTGGAAGTTATCAATGACGATTACCCCCACGTGGTTCTTAACCGCCATTACCAGCTCATCATAAGACTTGTTATTGCCGTGAAAGCTGGCCCGTTCCATTGGGAAGCCGGCCTGGATAGCGGTATACATTTCACCACCAGAGACCACGTCGATGTGGGCACCCTCCTGGTTAACCACTTGGTACATCGCAACTGCGGCAAAGGCCTTGCTGGCGTAAGAAACCGCGTATGAAACGTCGTTTTCTTCGAAGACCCGTTTAAAGGCGCGAATCTGTTGGCGAATCTGGCTAACATCATAAACAACCAGCGGTGTCTGGTACTCATGAGCTAAGTCAATCGCGTCACAGCCCCCAATTAGCAGGTGCCCTGCCTCATTAAGCTGGTCTGCGGTAATCTGTTCATTCATAATCAATTCCTCCAATTCATGTTGCCGGGGAAGTCGACCAATAAAAAATCCACTGTTTGCGCAGAACAAACAGTGGACTAAGTTCCATTCTCATTTGTCGATAGCGCAACGCAGGCTGATATTCGTCCTACGACAGTCCGTGGCTTATTCAACCACGCCCCAGTTAACCTGGCTCCTGTCAAGTCAAGCACTTCGGCAACCGCCCTGTTGAGGTAACCTCACTGCCCGACAGTGGCTCCATTACCCTACTTGTGTTGGCTGCACCTCTTCGATTTGTATTAAGCTTATAAAAAAATAATGAGAAAGTCAATAGGGATAATGAGGTCCGGAAAAGATCTACTCATTTTTAGCATTTGGTAAAACGTTTAATCATCAACATCATAAAATTATTTTACTTGCATGTTTGGTGAAACATGTTAGAATTCGATTAAAATTGTTTACGGAAAATTAGCATTTATTGGCGTTTTCCAGAAGGAGTTCTTAAGAAATGAAAGTTGTAAAGTTTGGTGGCAGTTCGCTCGCTGATGGCGAACACTTTGCCCAGGCAATTAATATTATCACTGCTGACCCCCAGCGCCGCGTCATCGTTACCTCAGCCCCCGGAAAGCGGAACAGTAAGGATACGAAGGTTACTGACCTTTTAATCCAGTATGCTAATGAAGTCCTAAACAACCAACCATACCAGCAAACGGTTGGCCAAATTATTAATCGCTACGTTGAAATTGCAAACTACTTTAACGTTCCCCAAGAAAAGTTGGCTCCCATCATTGGCCGCCTGAAGGAGTTGCCCAGCTGGCACTTTCCTAACCATAATTACCTGATGGCAACGTTCAAAGCCCATGGCGAGCGGTCAAATGCTAAATTGATGGCCCTGATCCTCCAGCAACAGGGGTACGAAGCCCGCTTTGTTACCCCAACGGAGGCGGGTATCCGGGTTACGGGGACGCCAAATAACGCAACCGTGATGCCCGAAACCTACTCTTTGTTGGACCACTTCTCGTTTAACGACAGCGAGCTCCTCGTTTTTCCTGGCTTTTATGGCATCACCCTGGCTGGTCACATTGCAACCTTCTCCCGGGGAGGTTCAGACATCACCGGCGCCATCCTTGCCCGGGGACTGCATGCAACAATGTATGAGAACTTCACCGATGTTGACGCCATTTACGCAGCTAACCCGGCCGTAGTTGACCATCCGCAGGCAATCACTAAGATGACCTACCGGGAAATGCGGGAATTGTCCTACGCGGGCTTCTCGGTCTTTCATGATGAGGCCCTAATCCCCGCCATCCAGGGTAATATTCCAATTAACGTTAAGAATACCCAGCATCCGGAAAAGCCAGGGACCTTGATCGTTCCCGATAAGGGCTTTCAGCCGGCGGATATTGTTACCGGGGTTGTCAGTGGCAAGCACTTTGCCGCGCTCTACCTGCATAAGTACCTCCTGAACAAGGAATCCGGATTTACCCTCCGGATCCTGAATATTCTCGCCCGGCACGATATTTCTTACGAGCACATGCCATCCGGGATTGACGACATCACCCTAATTCTGGACCGGAACCAGTTAGATGACGAATTGGTCGACGTGATTTGTAACGAAATTCAAGAAGAGATTAACCCCGACCAGTTGGAATGGATCGACAACTACGCAATTACGATGGTGGTTGGTGAGGGAATGCGTAATCGAACCGGTGTGATTAACGATATCTTGACGCCCCTAACGGAGGAAAACATCCCCGTCCCAATGATCAACCAGGGGGCATCCCGCATTTCAATTATGATTGGTACCTACGACCGCGATGCTGATAAGGCGGTCCGGGCAATTTACCACCGCTTCTTTGCAAACTAGGAGGAGATTAACAAATGGCAAATTTAATAAAAGTCCACGGATCACAAAATAGTTTCTTCATCTTGGACCAAACCAAGCTAAAGACGGCATTAACTGATGACCAACTGCGCAAGCTCGCCCAGCACCTTACCAACCACCAAACGGGACTCCTTGGCGGTGCTGACGGTCTCTTAGTCGTTAATAAACCGACCCGGCCCGGTGCACTTGCCCAAATGCGGGTAATCAATGCGGACGGCAGTGAAGCCTCAATGTGCGGGAATGGTCTGCGGACCGTTGCCCGTTACCTTGCAGAACGGGACCAAAAGAAGTCCTTTAAGGTGGATACCATGGACGCAAGTCTCCAGGTACGCCGTGAAAAGGACTTCGCTCCAGATGTACCGGCCTTTGCCGTGGAGATATCACCCGTTCGTTTTAACAAGGAGGCCCTCCCCTTTGACAATCTCGGTCATGATCGCCTTTTGGGAACCCTAGTACCGGAGCTTGCTCCGCAGTTGACCTTCTCCGCAATCGCTATTCCTAACCCCCACCTAATCTCATTCGTGAGTCAGAAAGTAATTGAGGGTCCGCTCCTTGGTGAATTGGGGCCCTATTTAAACGGTGACAACCCCTACTTCAGTGATGGCGTGAACGTCAACTTTGCCCATATCATAGGTCCAAACCGCCTCTTTGTCCGGACCTATGAACGAGGTGTCGGGTTCACCAATGCTTGCGGGACCGGGATGTCTGCCACTAGCTTAGCCTTTGTCCTTTTGCATGGTGACCAGGGAGCCTTCGATGAACCAATTACCGTTTACAATCCGGGCGGAATGGTTAAGACAGTTGTCCACTACCAGGATCGTCGTTACTGGGTCGAACTGGTCGGCAACGCCACCTTCACCCACCATATCAAGGTTGAAGAAGCAGACCTCCACCAGGCAAGTGTAAACGCGGAAAATTGTACGATTACAGCAACTGGTGAGCAAGCAGCCTATGAGCAATTCATTCGCCACCTGCCGAAGTTTAATTTGAGTCAACGGAACTAAAAAAGACGCGGAAATTAATTCCGCGTCTTTTTTAGTTTACCGGTTAAACAGCGTATCAATTGATTGGTGGTTGTGAATGCGCACAATTGCTTCCTTCAACAGGTCGGCAACTGATAACTGGACCAATTTGTCAAACTTTTTCTCCTCGGGAAGGTGAATCGTGTCAGTCACGACTAACTTCTCAAGCTGCGAGTTCTGCAGGGTTTGAACCGCATTACCAGAAAGAACCGCGTGGGTGGCAACGCCGTAAACGTCCTTTGCCCCGAACTTCTTCAGTGCTTGAGCGGAAAGCTTCATCCGGACCCCGGTATCGACAATGTCGTCAACAACCAGTGCCGTCTTACCCTTAACGTCACCAATGACGTATTCGGGAACTTCCTGAACCGTCTGTTCCCGAACTTCATCGGCACGGTTATCGATAATGGCAATTGGGGCCTTAATTCTTTCCGCAAACTTACGAGCAAAGCTGACACCAGCGTGGTCGGGAGCAACAACAACGGTGTCGTCGTTGATTAGTCCTTGCTTGTCAAAGTAGTTGGCAAACAAGCTCGTTGCTTGCAAGTGGTCAACTGGAATATCAAAAAATCCTTGCACCTGGGCAGCGTGGAGGTCGATCGTAACCAGCCGGTCAATTTTGTCCATTTCAAGCAGGTTAGCAACCAGCTTGGCCGTAATTGGTTCCCGGCTGCGTGCCTTGCGGTCCTGACGCGCGTACCCATAGTAAGGCATCACCACATTGATCTTGGCGGCACTTGCCCGGCGAAGGGCATCAACCATGATCAGTAGCTCCATTAAGTTAGTGTTAACGGGATCGGATACGGACTGGATTACGTATACCTCACATCCCCGCACACTTTCGTCAATTGTAATCTTGATCTCCCCATCAGCAAAGTGGTTATCAGAGGCCTTACTTAGAGGTAGACCAATCTTCTCGGCGATTGCTTCTGCCAGCGGGTAATTTGAATTTAATGCAAACAAACGGACATTTTGAGCATTCTTGATTTGCGTCATTATTGTACTCCCTTTGATTTTCTAGCTGTTTAAACCCTATTATCGCAACAAATGGTGGTGCAATCAAGCCTTAGTTTAAAGGTCTCCTGGGCGAATTCCGTCCATGCCAATCAGTGGGTCAATCGTGCCCTGCTCGATTAGCGCCGGTGTTAAGACCGTTTCACCGCCAGTCGTGGGGGCAGACGGCGAAGGTGACTGAACATCCCCTGCGGTTGACTGTTTATGCCACTTTTCATTTAACCGTTGCAGCAGGGTCGTTTGGCGATTAGTACCAACATTGCGAACCGCCATTGCCATTGCCGAAGCCTCGCCCATCATGATTAGCTTATCCGCGGCGCGCGTAATTGCAGTATAAATCAGGTTTCGCTGCAACATCCGGCTGAACTGACGCACCACTGGCAGTAAGACCATCTTAAACTGGCTCCCCTGGGACTTATGAATCGAAATTGCGTAAGCTAACTGTAGCTGATTCCATTCCATCCGGGAGTATTTAACCTCGTTTCCGTCGAAATCAATCGTCATGCTCGGAGCCTTTTGCCCCTTTTCCGTGCCTTCAATGGCAACAATCTTACCGATGTCCCCGTTAAAGACGTTGTTCTCTGGACTGTTGACCAGTTGTAAAACCTTATCGCCAACCCGGAAGGTCTGTCCCCGGTACTCAACTGACTGCTTGGACTGACTGGCGGGATTATAAACATCTTGGGCAAGCTCGTTTAGGTTATCCACGCCGGCCATCCCGCGATACATCGGGGCCAAGATCTGCACATCCGCTGGTGAATAGCCCCGCTCCTCACTCTTTTTAATGATTTGTTCAACGACGTCCGGAACCTGACCCGCATGACAGGGAATGAACGACCGGTCCGCCTTCTTAGCCATCAGATCAGCGGGCAAACGGCCTTCCTTAATTGCGTGGGCAAGTGGAATGATCGTCGAATCGGCCGCCTGACGGTGAATATCGACCAGTTCAATCTTAGGCAACTCGTCAAAGGACAGGAGGTCATGGAATACCTGTCCGGGACCTACTGACGGTAGCTGGTCCTTATCGCCCACCAGGACAACGTGCATCGCGGTTGGGACCGCCTGAATTAACGTTTTAAACAGGAGGGTGTCCACCATCGACATCTCGTCAACAATCAGCAGGGAGCCCTTCAAATCGCGGGCACTAATGTCCGTTGGCATTTCCCGACCGTTTAACCCTAACAAACGGTGAATTGTGCTTGCCGGAAGGTCAGTAGTCTCACTCATCCGCTTGGCAGCACGGCCGGTCGGGGCAGCGAGCAGGATGGGAAAGGCCTTCCCCTTGTAATCGTTGACTTCTAAAGACAGTTGGTAGACCTTAGCATAACATTCGACGATGGCCCGGATAATGGTCGTTTTCCCGGTCCCTGGTCCCCCCGTCAACAGCATGATTTTATTGTTGAGAGCGGTTTTGACTGCTTGAACCTGGACCCGGTCATACTTGATACCCGTTTCCTTCTCTGTCCGCTTCAACGTCGCCATGATCGTCTCATCAGCAATCTGCTCCTCGTCCGTGCCCATCAGGCGTTGCAGGTGGTCGGCAATTTGGTATTCGGCCCGGTAGAGGCTGGTCGGGTACAGGCGATCATCTTCATAGTTAATTTGGTGTTTCTTCTCCATCGCAACGATCTGATCCGCAACGGTATTACTGTCCGCAAACCGACCGTCGCCATTGAGGAGCTGGAGGCTGTTAGCGAGGAGGGGCTTGATACTGGTGTAGGTATCCCCCGTGGCCATTGTGAGGTCGTCTAAGGACTGGACAACCGCCGCGTTAATCCGGCGGGGGTCGTTACCGGCAATCCCTAACTTAGCGGCAACCTGGTCAGCGCGCTTGAAGCTAATACCATCAATGTCCGCCGCGAGCTGGTAGGGATTTTCCTTAATCACCTGGAGGGCATCTTCACCGTAACGGTCGACAATGGAGGAAATCAGGTTACTTCCGAAGCCAAAGTCATTAAGGCCAATTATTACCTGATCAAGTCCCTGGTTAGCCTGGAGGTTTTCCACCAGTGAATCACGGACAGCCTTACGAAGGTTTAGGGGGTCTAAGACATGGGGATCAGCAGTAATCTTATCGATGGCGTTAGTGCCTAGGGCATCAACCACCTTTTCGGCCGTCTTCTGTCCGACACCCGGAAACTGCTTGCTGGCCAGGAATTCCACCAGGCCCCCACGACTGGTCGGCCGGTTGACGTGGTATGATTGCGCCTGAAACTGCCAACCATAACGGGGATGTTCAATAAGTTGTCCCTCAAAACGGTAAGTCTGGTCATCACTCAGGTCACCGAAGCTTCCCGTTACCGTGATCTCGTTTTCGTCCCAATCAAAGTTGGCGTCTTCCACCGAGACCGCCAATACCTTGTAGAAGGAATCCGGGCTGGTAAAAATCTCGGACTGAACCTGGCCAACAAAAAAAGACGGCTCCTGTGGCGTCTTAAATAAATCCATTTCCGTTGCCATTGAAGTCATCCTTTCCAGCACTATTTATTCTTTTTTGATTGTGTTTTTTGGAGCGTCTTTTCAATATCCGCTAACCGTTGTTCACTCTTTTGGTAATAAGTTGGGTTTAACTGCTTAGCCTGGGTTAAGTAATCGGTGTACGGTTCACCCAGCACCATGGCTACCAGTCCCCGGTTGAACTGGGTATCCGCACGGCCAGGGTGACGTTTCAAAATCGCGTCATAGTATTTCTTAGCCTCCGCAAATTCACCAAGGGCCAAGAGAGAATCACCAATGACCTGGTTGATTTCCGGATCCTGGGCCCGTAACTCATGAGCCGTCAAGCCGTATGCAACCGCCTGCTTATGCTGCCCCTTCTTCATGTAACTCTGGGCAAGCATCAAGTATGAGTCAGCCTTTAATTTGTCATCATCAATCTTATTGTAAAGCTTAATTGCCGCATTTGGTTTCCCCACTTCGTAGTAAAGGTTACCAAGTCCGTAGTTTAACAGGTTGATTGCTGACTGATCTTTTTTGGCCTCAAAAATTCCCAGGGCCTTCATAAACAGTTCTTCCGCCTGTTCATAGTCGTTTAGCCGGGTCAGCAAGGAACCGAGGTCATAGTAGTTATTCACCTTTTCCGGATGTTCATCAATTGCCCGGATCAGCTTATGAACTAGCTTTTCCGTTTCCCGCTTTTCACTTTGCTTTAACTCATTCTTCTCTGTCATCACTGCCACCCCTTATTAGATTGTATCAGTTGGATCGACCTTGGTCTTGTGTAGATAAGTTGTATCATTCCACTTCTCAAGTGTGAAGTGTTCGGCATCATCCGTCTTTAAAATAGTTGTTGAGGTATTACTCAACCCGCCCCGGTCCTTTAAATGCGGAAGGGGGGTCCCAATCAGGGCGTTTATCGTGGCGTTCAGTGCCGCCCCGTGTGAAACAATTAAGATGTTGGAATCCGGATTAACACGGCAAAACTCTTTAACGGCTGAGCCCACCCGGTCAATCACCTGCTGGAAACTTTCACTACCCGTGACTTCTTCATTATAACGGTCAGGATGGTGGCGGAAATTGTTTAGTTCGTCTGGCCACTTCTTAGCAACGTCATCGAAGTGCATTCCCTCCATTTTTCCCAGATTAAACTCCATCAGGCGGCTATCAATCGTTAACGGGATCGGTTGATCAAGGTGACTAATCAACTTTTGCGCAGTTACCCGTGCTCGTCGTAAGGGACTTGCATATACATGCGCAAAGGAGACCTTCTTCAAGGACTGGGCTAGCAATTCAATTTCCTGGTAGCTTGTCTTTAAAAGTGGTGAATCGCCATGGGCTCCCTGGTAACGAGACTGAAGATTCCATTCTGTTTTTCCATGTCGAATTAGATAAACTTTTGTCATTGTTAATCGCGGACCTTTTTTATATATTATCTTACCAAAAATATTATGAATGTTCACATTGATTGTGAAATATGTATAAGCAGGCAATAAGCATGCCCGCTTGAATAAATTCTATGTTAATTAAACGTACTGTAACTGCCGTTCGTTATTGTATGCCCGGTCAATAATGGCGCTTCCCAGGCACTCTTGGCCGTCATAGAAGACGACCGCTTGTCCCGGAGTGATTGCCCGCGCTGGGTCGTCAAATTCAACCGTCACATGCTGACTATCTTCAGCGATGTGGGCAGTTACCCCGACATCTTTTTGCCGGTAGCGGAACTTAGCCGTGCAGTGGAAGTCATGTCCATAACGGCTGACAACATCGTCAACCCACTGGATGTCACTGGCTTCCAGGTGGGTGGCATAGAGGTGCTCATTGTGGTAGCCCTGACCGACGTAGAGGATATTCTTCTTAATATCCTTGCCAATCACAAACCAAGGCTCGTTGCTCTTCTTATTACCACCCAGGCCAAGGCCCCGACGTTGACCAATGGTGTAGTACATTAATCCCATGTGTTGGCCAACAACTTGGCCATCAACGGTCTCCATGTTTCCCGGCTGGGCGGGAATATACTGACTCAAGAACTCACGGAAATGGCCGTCTTCACCAATGAAGCAGATCCCAACGGAGTCCTTTTTATCCGCCGTGGCCAGGCCGGCTTC
Organism: Limosilactobacillus avium; assembly: GCF_947381485.1. Lineage (NCBI taxonomy): Bacteria > Bacillati > Bacillota > Bacilli > Lactobacillales > Lactobacillaceae > Limosilactobacillus > Limosilactobacillus avium. Next base: position 37,184 of record NZ_CANCWN010000007.1, read on the forward strand.
CTTGGCAATCTGACGAATCTCCGGCTTAGTGTAATTAGCCAGGGGAAACATCACCTTATCCAGTTGGTGGTAGTCCAGTTGACTTAAGAAGTAGGTCTGATCCTTATGCTGGTCCTTTGCCCGCATCAAGTGCATCCGCCCATCGGCATCCCGCTTTAGATCAGCATAGTGACCGGTAGCCACGTAGTCTGCACCCAACTGGTTAGCATAGTCGATGAAGGCCTTGAACTTGATCTCCTTGTTGCAAATAACGTCTGGATTGGGTGTCCGTCCCTTTTTGTATTCTGCGATGAAGTACTTAAAGACCCGATCCCAGTATTCCTTCTCGAAGTTAACCGAGTAGTAAGGAATACCAATCTTGGCTGCTACCTTGGCGACATCCTTATAGTCTTCAGTCGCGGTACAGACACCGTTTTCGTCCGTATCGTCCCAGTTCTTCATGAAGACGCCAACGACATCATAGCCCTGCCGCTTTAACAGTAGCGCGGTTACTGAAGAGTCGACACCCCCACTCATCCCGACAACGACACGGGTGTGACTGTGGTCAGTCATTATTAATCACCATCATTTCAAATAGATTCTGGAATAATCTACGATTGAAGGTCGCATGCATCCAGTATCGTACATTGTACCAAAGTCCTTTCAGGACTGCACCTATTTTTGCCCGTCACTTTTAAATACGTTTCTTTTGAGCATTTCATCTAAAATAAAGTGATACTGCTCAACAAATTCCGCTGACCGTTGGTGGTTAAAAATATTGATCTTCCGGGCCCCGTTTCCGGTGACGGTTTCCATCTTGAACCCGGTCAAGTCAGCATTAATTAAAATCCGGAGCCGGGCCACGGGCTTAAAGGGGTTATCAGTATCAAGGCTCCCCTTGTACTCGAAGTTCCCCCGCTTGGTTTCTTCAAAGCCGAGGTCAATCAGGGCGTACCGTTTGACTTCCGGACTTAGCGAATAGGTAGTCTGGTCCCCCGGCACCTTAACTTTTTTAGCAAAATCCACTTTAATTTGCCCCCTTATCGAGCTTATTAAGCTTGTCGACAATCTTGACAATTGCCGCAATCAACTTATCAATGTCTTCATCCGTGTTTAGCACCCCAAAGCTAATCCGGATTGATTCACTAATCCGCGGGCTATCCGGACCAAACATCGCCGTCAAGACATGGGAGGGTTCAATGCTCCCCGCGGTACATGCCGACCCACCAGAAACCGCAATGCCAGCTAAGTCCAAGTCGGTTTGCATGACATAGGTTGAGATACCCTTGAACCAGATGTTCAGGACGTGGTTTAGATTATCCGGACTGATTTGACCGTTCACCTCAAAGGGGATGTGGTTGTCCTTGAGTCCCTGCACAATCTTCTGCTTGAAGTGGTAATAGCGTGTCTGCCGGGCTTGCTTTTCGTCTGGTGTATCAATTGCCACCGCCTTGGCAAAGGCCGCAATTGCGGGAACATTTTCGGTCCCTGCACGACGCTTGGTTTCCTGGTCCCCGCCCTTGATAAAGCTTGGGAAGCTAATTCCCTCACGGCGGTACAAGAAGCCCATCATCTTCGGCCCGTTTAACTTGTGGGCAGAGGTCGATAAGAGGTCAATATGGTCCTTTTTTACGTCAATCGGCAACAAGCCATAAGCCTGAACGGCGTCGGTATGGAACCAGGCCTGGTGGTCCTTAAGGATTTCACCAATTTCGTGAATTGGCATCCGGCTACCAACCTCGTTATTCCCCATCATGATTGTAACGAGAATCGTGTCATCGCGAAGTGCCGCTTTAAAATCGGCCAGGGAAATATTACCGTTCTCATCGACGGGGAGGTAGGTTACCTCAAAGCCATGTTGTTCAAGAAAATGCAGTGGCTTGAGAACCGCCTCATGTTCGATGGCAGTAGTGATGATGTGCTTCCCCAATTTTTGCCGGGTGAAAGCGGTCTGGATGATGGCGGTATTATCACTCTCCGTCCCCCCGCTGGTAAACACAATCTCGTTATCATCGGCATTAATACTCTGGGCGATTACGTGGCGACTGTTCTCCATTACTAGCTTAGCGTGCCGGCCGTAGGAGTATCCAGTGGACGCATTCCCCCATGATTCCTTCATCTGCCTAGTCATTTCATCAATGACTTCCGGAGTCATCGGCGTCGTTGCCGCATTATCGAGGTAAATTTCGTTCACGACCAACCTTCCTTTCATTGTGCAGCCCGGTCAGCAAACAATTGCAAAAGCATTTTGGCTGACCGCTTCCCGGCATCAATAATAAAATCATCAAAGCTGACGCCGGCATCCTCATCGCCAGTATCAGACATTGCCCGGACAACCACGTACGGGACATCGTGATCAGTGGCAACTTGGCCAACCGCTGCCCCTTCCATTTCACTGGAGAGGGCATCAGGGAAGTGGGCGAGAATCTGGTCAATTGCCTTCTTGCTGGCGATAAACTGGTCGCCAGAAACAATTAATCCCTGCTTGACGTTCAAGCCAGTTTTTTCACCGGCCTTCTTCAGTGCTGTCCCCCACTCTTTGGAGGCAAGAAAGCGGGGTTCCTTACCCGGAAGTTGGCCGTACTTGTAGTCAAACGCCGTGGCGTCAACATCATGGTAGGCGGTTGCTGTCGAGATAACAACATCCCCCACGTGCAGCCCCTGGCCAATTCCGCCCGCAGAGCCTGAGTTAATCACCACATCAGCATGACAGTCCGTAATCAGGTGTTCAGTCGTTATTCCGGCCTCAACCTTACCAATTCCTGATTCTACCAGGACAACATCCTGACCGCTGATTTGTCCCATGAAGTAGTCCTTGCCACCGATTTTTTTGGCAACACCACCAACCAACTGGGCCTTAAGTTCCTTGATCTCCTCTGGCATCGCACAGATAATTCCAAAACGCATTTTAAATAACTCCTTTACCCAACAAAAAATAAAACTAAATAGACAATAATGATTGCCACGATGAGGCCAACAATTGCAATGTTAAGCTTCCGCTTCAGGACAGCTGTTTTTTCTTCACGGCTTTTGCCCTCCTGGTCTTGCGCGTAGTGCTGGCGGGTTTGTTCTCCGCCTTCTTCTTCCTGTCCAGCAGCTCTTTTTTGGGCAAGCTGCTCACGGTACTGCTTTCGCGAAAGCTGTTCTTCAGGAAACGGCGGCTTTTGATTATCCATTGGCCCTCATTCCCTGCCAATAATAAATGGCCATAATTGTTTTCGCATCTTCAATCTCACCGGACGCAATCATCGCTTGTGCCTCATTCAAACTAACCTTTTTCACGACTAGCTCTTCGTCTTGGTCCTTGGGAAGGGCGTTGGCAACCGGGGATAAGTCGGTTGCCAAATACAGGGTCATGTATTCGTCCATACACCCAACTGAGGTATAGAAGCTGGAAAGCTTCTCTAGTTTACCGGCCTGAAGACGGGTTTCTTCGTTCAGTTCCCGCCTTGCAGCATGGTCCGCACTTGCCTGGTCCCGGGAATCGACCTTGCCAGCCGGGATTTCCAAGGTGGTCTTAGCAACTGGGGTCCGCCACTGCTTTTCTAGCAACATCTTATTATCATTAGTGATGGCCAGAATGGCCACGGCGGGAGCGTGATGAACGATTTCCCGTTGGGCGATATTGCCCTCAGGGGTCTTTACCTGTTGAACTTCAACATTAATCAGGTGGCCGTCAAATACCTCTTTGCTGCTAATCGGTTTTTCCGTAAAATCCATCGTATCCCTCCTAGCGAATTACTCTGACGTGGGCGGCTTGCGGGCCCTTATGTCCCTGAACAATCACCAGTGAAACATCTTCACCGGCCTGAAGGACCCGCCGCCTGGTGCCCTCAATACCACTGTAATGAACAAAGATCTCACCTTCGTGAGGGACGGTAATGAACCCCCACCCCTTTTGCTCATCAAAACTTTTGACTTTTCCTTTAAGCATATTTTCACCTGCCAATAAAAATAGGAGTTGTGGAAATTTCCCGCAACCCCTATTAAAAATAAGTCTGATTAATATATCACTACTCAAGTAACCTTGCGGGGTTAAGATACGAAAGGTTGCCCTTTCACATTATCTCTTCCCATTTTACACCGCAAGAAAATCAATGTCACCGTTTGGCACCTTGAGCAAGAAATTATATCACTTTTTTTACTTTTCCAATCCGGTCTCCACCGTCTCCGGGAAGTTCGTCCGGACAATCTTAGCACACCGTGCACAAAGCATTGGGTAAGCATCATCGGTGCCCACGTCTTCCTTGACCATCCGACAACGTGCACAGGTTTCACCCGTTGCTGGTGAAACCTTAACAGCAACACCGTCTTCGTACTTGTCAGCATCCGCCGGTGCTTCGTCAAATGGGTGCAAGTGCAAGGCAGATACCCCAAGCAGGAGCGCAACGTTTTCGTTTAAGCTATCAACTAGCTTTTGTTGGTTAGCATCCAGGTAAAGATCAACCGCTGCTTCAAGGGACTTACCAATTTGCTTATCATTCCGGGCTTCTTCTAGTCCCTTCAGAACGTGGGAACGGACCTCCATGAACTGCTCCCACTTATCCAGGAGTTCAGTCTCATTAGCAAAAGTCCGGGCATCAGGGATCTCCGTCAGTTGAGCAAATTGTTCTGGCTCATCCATGTACTCCCAAACCTCTTCAGTGGTGTGGGGAAGGATTGGCGTCAAAAGCTTAACCATCGTCAGCAAGATGTTGTAGAAGACCGTTTGCATTGACCGCCGTGCGTGTGAATCGGCTGGTTCAATGTACAGAACGTCCTTTGCCAGGTTCATGTAGAAGGCGGAAAGGTCATTGTTGACGAAGTTGATGAGCAGCTTGTAAGCATCCAGGAAGTCGTATTCGTCAAAGTAGTCCCGCATCTTCTTCAAGAAGTGGTTAAGCTTGACCATCATGTACTGGTCGACACTGGCCATCTTCTCATAGGAAACCGTGTTTTCTGCTGGCTTGAAGTCACCCGTGTTGGCCAGCAGGAAGCGGAAGGTGTTCCGCAACTTCCGGTAGGCTTCGGAGATCTGCTGGAAGGTCCCCATGGAAACCCGGACATCGGCAGAGGTATCAGCCGACATTACCCACAGACGAATAATTTCGGCCCCCATCTGCTTAACGACCTTGTTCGGGTCAATGACGTTCCCCATCGACTTCGACATCTTCTTCCCCTTCTTATCAAGGGTGAAGCCTTGGGAAACGATTCCCTTATAAGGAGCCTTACCAGAGCAAACCACACTGGTAATCAGACTAGAGTTGAACCAACCCCGGTACTGGTCAGAACCTTCCAGGTACAGGCCAGCCGGGTAGGTCAGGTAGTCCCGTTCTGCCAGAACACCCTGGTGAGAAGAACCGGAATCAAACCAAACATCCATGATGTCCGTTTCCTTAGTAAACTTCCCGTGTGGTGAGTGTTCATTGGTGTATCCATCCGGAAGCAGGTCCTTAGCATCCCGGTCAAACCAAACGTTGGAGCCGTACTTGGCAAACAAGTCAGCAACGTGGTTAATGGTCTCTTCTTCCATAATTGGTGTTCCATCTTCAGCGTAGAAGATTGGCAGTGGAACGCCCCAGACACGTTGCCGGGAAATTACCCAGTCGCCACGGTCCTTGATCATGTTCCGGAGACGAACCTTCCCCCAGGATGGCTTGTATTCAACATCTTCCAGGGCGTTCAGAATATCCTGACGCATCTTGTCAATGGAGACAAACCACTGGTCAGTGGCCCGGAAGATAATTGGCTTCTTGGTCCGCCAATCGAATGGGTAGGAGTGCTTCAAAGGTTCTTCAAGCAGGAGGGCACCATTTTCTTCCAGCTTCTTCAAGGAAACATCATCCGCATCCTGGTAGAAGACCCCGTCAAAGTCGGCACCATTTTCCTTAGTCAGGACCCCTTGGTCATTGATTGGGGCAAAGATTGGCAGGTTGTATTCCAAACCAAAGTGGTAGTCATCGTCACCATAGCCAGGAGCCGTGTGAACTAAGCCAGTCCCAGCATCAGCAGTAACGTAGTCCGCCGTCCCTACCAAAATGTCACGGTCGAGGTAAGGGTGCTTGGTAACCATCCCGTCAAGGTCTGTTCCGGCGAGGTGCTTAACAACCTCGTAGTTCTTCCAACCGAGCTTTTTGGCAACTCCTTCAAGCAATTCAGTGCCAATTACAAATTGCCGGTCATCATCAGCTGGCTTAACAACCGAATAATCGAACTTACCATTGACCGCCACAGCTTCAGAAGCGGGAACGGTCCATGGCGTCGTCGTCCAAACAACTAAGTAGGTATTGTCATCAAGAATACCCTTACCGTCCTTTACCTGCTCAGCAAAGAAGGCTGTCTTGGCAACAACGTCGTGGTATTCAACTTCGGCTTCCGCCAGTGCTGATTCTGAGGACCAGGACCAGTAAACAGGCTTTTTAGCCTGGTAGAGTAAGCCCTTCTTGGCAAACTCACCGAAGACCCGAACCTGGGCAGCTTCAAATTCCTTATCAAGGGTCAAGTACGGGTGATCCCATTCACCACTAACCCCTAGCCGCTTGAAGTCGGTACGCTGCTTGTCGACCTGCTCTAAGGCGTACTTGCAACACAGGTCCCGGAATTCGGATGTGGACATCTTCTTGCGGTCGTAGCCGGACTTAGTCAATTGGTGTTCGATTGGCAGCCCGTGAGTATCCCAGCCAGGAACATAGGGTGCCCGAAAGCCCGTCATTGACTTGTAACGAACAATGAAGTCCTTGGAAATCTTATTCATGGCGTGGCCAATATGAATGTTACCATTGGCGTACGGGGGGCCATCGTGAAGCACAAAGGTTGGCTTCCCCTCATTCAATTTTTGTCGTAATTGGTAAACTTTATTTTCTTCCCAAAGCTGCTCACGTTTAGCTTCGGTTACCGGCAACTTCCCCCGCATGGGGAACTTGGTCCGGCCAAGATTTAACGTATCTTTAACCCGCATAACAACTACTCCTTTCTCTTACCCTAGTAAACCGAAATAAAAAAGCTCCATCCCTGAAGGGACGAAGCTATCGTGGTACCACCCATTTTCAAGGCCAATTTAGGCCTCCTCTTGTCATTGATAACGGTCATGAGCCGGTCGCGCCTACTATTGTTGAGCACGACACTCAGAGACGATCAGGACTAAACGTCGACCATCAGTCTCACACCAAAACTACTGACTCGCTGGGGTCGGGTGGTAAAATCCACTTCTCTTCAACGTTTTATTTAAGTTTACTAGCTAATTTATCTCTAGTTCTTTTCCTCGTCACTGTCCGGGAAGACAACCACCGTTTCCCCTGAATCTGCGGGAACAACGGGCTGTTCACTAGCCGCTGGTTGTTCTGATGCTGCCGATTCCGGGTTGGTTGGTGCAGATGATGCCGGCTCAACAGCTGGTTGGTCAGCAAAGCTCTCATCTGCTGGGGATGCGGAACTAATTGCTGTTGATTCTACACTTTCCGATGAATTCTTGTCAAGGTCATTTCCAAACATCTTTTGAATTTCGTCGTATTGTTCTGGATTATCATCCGCAAGTAGTTTGTCCCACTCATCACTCTTAACAACTTCCAGTTGTGATTCAAGCATAACCTGCAAGCGTTGCCGGAAAATCCGGGTCTGCTTCTTCAGGTCGTTGGTTTCGGTCGTCAGTTTCCGGGCTTCTTCAGTTGTGTGGTCAATAACTTGGTTGGACTTTTCATTTGCTTCAGAAACGATGTCAGTAGCCTGCTTCTGCGCTTCACGAACCATGATGTCCGCTTCCCGTTTGGCATTGCTCTTCACCTTGTCAGCCGCTTCCTGGGCTACCAGGATTGATTTGTTAAGGGAGTCCTTCAGTTCACTAAAGTACTTCAGCTTCTCTTCGTCCGCCTTAACGGTCTCTTTTAACGCATGATTTTCTTCGGTTAATTCTTGAACCGTTTGTGAAACCTCTTGAATGAAGTTCTTAACTTCTTCCTGGTTGAAGCCCCGCATTTTAGTTGAAAAGTTTTGTTTATTAATTTGTTCCACAGTTAAAGCCATTTTTATTTCCTCCAAATATTATGCATGCACAACTGATAGTTTGATTTTATCCTTACCCTTCCGTGTCTTGCCATCATCTTCATCCAGCCGTAAGCGGCCAGCATGGCGAACCGAGATTAGGTCATGAACGACAACTTGTTCATCCGGCCGGGTGACATCCTCCCAGTTAAGCCGGACCATGCCATGCTCAATTAATGTCTTCGCCCGGTTACGGGAGTAATTAAAGCCGGCCGCAACGATGCTGTCCAGGCGTAAGGAGGTCACGGTCGTCGCTACCGCTTCCCAATCTTCGACGGGGGTTAACACCGCGGCTGGATCATTTACTGAAAGCCACTTAACCTTTGCCCGGCCAACATGGTGCACACTTGTCCGTAAGTACTGGGCCATGGAAGTTGTCACTACAACTTGCCACCGTCCCTGGTCACCTAAGATATCACCAAACGCGCTCCGTTCCATCCCTTCGCCAATTAAGGTTCCCATAATCTGTCGGTGGTGGAGTTCCACGAACTTAGTTGGGTAGTCAACCTCTAAGACTTGGAGGTCGAAGTCACTATCCTGGGGTTCGTAATACGGTGGATAAAATAGGAGTCGTTGCATTTCGGCACCTTTCCAACCACCGTTACTAACCACTTTGACCTGGTCATCATGACGGTTGGCCATTGTTTGTGCAATATAACGCTGCCGCGGGTTCAAAAAGGAAGTAAGAACCGGGCGATACTGGTCAATTGTCGTACTGATCCAGTCCGCGACTTGATCGATAAAAGGACCTTCGTTCGGTCGAAAATGTTGTTTAATATTTTCTTCTGCCATTTTTCTAACCAAACATTCCTGCTAAAGCAGAAAGACCTGACTGCGCAAGGTAAAGGACGAAAATCGCCACGACCGGTGAAAAACTAATTCCGCCCAGTGGTGGGATAAAGTTGAACCAACTCATGTACGGTTCAACCAGCCGGTCAATGATTTCGCCCAGTCGTGTTCCCCGCGCATTCGGGAACCATGAAAGGAGACACCAAATCACGATAACCCAAATATAAGCATCAATTAAGCTGTTTAAGACCCAAAAAATAAAGCCAAGCATGCTTTTTCTCCTTAATTATTAAAACTGTCTGTCTCTGCCTTTAAGTTACTGGACAGATTTCCCGAAAGTTCAAAATTATTCGGGGCGCAAAGAAAGATTTCCTTTCCAATGCGTTTCATTTCACCATTGATGGCGTAGACTGCGCCGTTGAGAAAATCAACCATCCGGGCCGCCGCCTTAGTGTCCATCTGGGTAAAGTTGACAACGATTGCCCGCCCGGCCAGTAGCTGGGAAGCAATTTGTTTTACATCCGCATACATCCGTGGCTCGTACAGTGAAATCTGACTGATGTTCTGACTGCCCCGTTTGGCGCGACTTTCGTTAAAGGAAACAACCTTGTTATTTCCCTTTGCTGGTGCAGCAGGGGCATCGTCATAATACTCTTCTTCTTCAATTCCGTCATCGCCGAAAAGGCTCTTGAGAAATTTTGCAGCCATTATAGGACCTCCTTCATAAATACTAAAAAGAGGTGTAATCTAACTCGCTTGTTAAACCACTCCCCCTTAGTTTTTAACTATTTACGACGATTCTTAAAGAATGGTGGCGTCGATAAATTAGTGTCATCGTTATCATCGGAATTAGCCGTATCATCATTGAAGACATTAAATTCCGGCTTATCAACATGTGAAAATTGATTATCACTATTTTCCCGTTGGTCATCGGCAGTTGCCGTTGGGTCATTCCAACCATCAAACGGGTCACTGTTCTCCTCTTGGCCGCCATTATTTTGGTTAGCAGGCCGGTCAGTAGCAGCGGGACGACTTGGCCGGTTGAGCGGTTGCGCCTGCTTAACTTGTGGCTGACTCTTCTTTGGCTTGTCAATTCCGGTGGCAATGACCGTAACCCGTACTTCATCACCCATATTCTTGTCTAAGGACATCCCAAAGGAAATATCCACGTTGGTACCAGCAGCCTGCTTGATCACATCAGAAGCTTCCTGAGCTTCGTACATGGCCATGTCTTCGCTACCAGTGATGTCCATTAAGACGTGTTGCGCACCGTCAATGGAGAGTTCCAGGAGTGGGGAGGAAATTGCCTTCTTAGTTGCCTCAGTGGCCCGGTTTTCACCAGTAGAAGAACCAACACCCATCAAGGCAGCTCCTTGGTTGGACATCAGCGTCTTAATGTCGGCAAAGTCCAGGTTAATGTACCCTGGGGTAACAATCAGGTCTGAAATCCCTTGGACACCCTGACGCAGGACATTATCGGCTTCCTTAAATGCTTCCATCATTGGCGTCTTCTTGTCAATCATTTCCAACAAGCGGTTGTTAGCGACAATAATCAGGGTATCAACGTTAGACTTCAGTTTTTCCAAACCTTCAACCGCAAACTTGCCCCGCCGTGGACCTTCAAAGGAGAATGGCCGGGTAACAACGCCGACGGTTAAGGCCCCACTGTCCTTGGCAAGCTTAGCAACAACCGGCGCCGCACCGGTCCCGGTTCCACCACCCATACCAGCGGTGATGAAGACCATGTCTGCACCTTCGAGGACCTTCTTAATTGCCTCTTCGCTTTCTTGGGCGGCCTTTTCACCGACTTCTGGGTTAGAACCCGCACCAAGCCCCTTGGTAAGCTTAGGTCCTAATTGAATCTTTGTGGAAGCCTTAGAACTATTGAGGGCCTGAAGGTCAGTGTTGGCAACAATAAAGTCAACCCCCTGAACCTTTTCGGTAATCATCCGGTTAACGGCGTTTCCACCACCGCCACCGACACCGATGACCTTAATACGTGCCCCGGCAAATTCGTTTTCCATTGTGCTTGTATCGTTATCCATTTACTTCTCCTCCGTGACTTTAATCAAATAGGTTGTCAAACATACCCTTTAACCGGTTACCAAACGAATGCTTTTCCTTTTTTGGCGTTGACCGTTTTTCTTGCCGCGAATGGTTAGCCTCACGTGCTGGTTGCGCCTGCTTATTTGACCACTGGTGAACCATTTGGCGCCCACCGTCAGCAGACTTTTCGTCTTCTCGTGGGCTTTCTATTATATCAGGTTGTTGGATCGTCTGCTTAATGAGTTTATCAACATCCGACAACTGGCTTTCGTACATGGCCAGTGCCAAACCGGCAGCATAACCGGGGTGACGAATTCCCATCTGTTCTGGTGCATAAATCTTAATGCGACCCGCAAAGTATTGCTGAGCCAACTCCTTAACACCAGGCATTGCTGCACCACCACCGATAATTGTGACTCCCCCAGGTAATTCTGGAGCATGAATGCTTTGCAGACGCTGGTGGATTCGTTCAAAGATTTGCCGCATCCGGGCCTCAATTACTTCGGCCAGGTATTCTTCGGTAAATTGAACGGGCTCATTCTTACCGACAACGTTAACATTGATTTCCGCTTCTTCGTCGGCAAGCGTGTGGTCAGCATAACCATGGTTAAGCTTCAACTGTTCCGCATTCTTTAATGAAGTATTGAGGACCGTTGAAATGTCCTTGGTGACGTACTGGCCACCTTCCGGATCAACGAAGGTATACTTCAACTGGTGATCATGGATGATGCTGGTGGTTGTCTGACCGCCACCAAGGTCAATCACGACCGTGCCAAAGTCCTGCTCACCGTCATTAAGAAGGTTAAAGTCCGTTGCAATTGGTTCAATGACAAAGTCTTTAATTTCATAACCAGCTCTTTGAACCGCCTTTTTGGTGTTATGAATAATGGTTTTAGGACCGGTGTATAGCGTTGCTTTCATTTCCAAGCGGACACTAACCATTCCCCGTGGATCCTTGATTCCGCCGAAGCCATCAACAGAGAACTCGGTAGGAATCAGGTCTAAAACTGTCCGCTCTGGTGGAATATTTTGTGTTAGGGTTTCTCTGGCAACATCATTAACATCACTGTTGACAATCTCGCGCGACTGTCCCTGTGATGCAATGGTAATCATTCCATGAACCTTTTGCATTTGTAAGTAGTTGGCGGGGAGGCCAACAATAAGTTTTTTGATACTAAGATTGGATTTTTCCTCTGCTTTAGCAACCGCTTGTGAGATAGCATGGGCGGTCTTATCGATATCAACGATTACGCCATGGTTAAGTCCGGTGGAAGGAGCAACCCCCACCCCGACAACTTTTAATTGCCCTTTAACATTCTCGCATACTAATGCCTTAATCGAGGTGGTTCCAATATCCAATCCAACAAATACTTCTGAATTATCCATCTGAACGGCACCTTCCTAAAACTATTAAATATACTCAATTAAAAATTTTGTATTTTAAATTATACCTAAGTAAGATTTTACCACATATTATTCACTTCAAAAATGCTTTCCCCAATCTTTTCTAAAATCATTTGTCATGGGACCCGTAGCTGTACGAGTAAGCACCCACTTGAAGGTCAATAACCCCAGGATCCTTCATTGTCGCCGCAATTCCTGGGTAATAGGCTAACTTCTTACCAACCGTTTTATAATCCGCGTATACGGTATTACCATCCCGCATGTAGATAACTAACCGTCGTGGCGAGATCTTGTTAGGACGGTACGCGATTGCTGAAATACCATTCCGAATCACTGGCTTGACTTTGCCAATCTGCACCGCAGTTTTTCTTAACGCTGTCCGGTTCTTACCGAATCCCTGGTATGTAATCTTACTCTTGTCGCTCTTTGCCGCCTGCAGCTGACCATTTGCTAAGACGTCATAATCGCGCTGCTTGATTTCAACCAACCCAACAACCGGATTTTCCTGAACAGTAATTTTAACCGCCTGTGGGCCGGTGACACGAACCCGAATACTTTTAACTTGCGGGTTCTTCTTGTGGGCACTTTGGCTGAGGGCATTCCGGTTAGCGTAGACCCCCCAAATGTAACGTCCCGGGTGAATCTGGGTTGCTTTTTCAATCTGGCGGACACTTAATTCGTTGTTACCAACCACTTGGATCTGTTTGATCTTGCTGAGCGGTGAAATAACGTAAAGGGCGAGCAGGAAAATCCCACCAAAGAGACAAACCAGTTTGGCGACCCGTTCTCCACTGGTGAAATACCGGTACCGCTTGATTTTATGGACCTTATGACCAATTCTTTCGCCACCCTTATGGGGATGGTCAGCTTGGGCACGACGCTTTTCCAGGGCGGTTAAACGTTGTGCATATTGTTGGTGTTCTGGAATGAAATGAGACTTATCCAAGCCAACCTCCTCCTTACTACTTTTGGTGGTCATCAATCGCCTTATGCAAGACCTTAATCAGGTGGTCAGCAGCATCCGGCTTTCCTAATTTCCGTGAAGCAGTTGCCATCTCTTTGCGCAAATCAGCGTTTTCCATAATCTTATCTGCCTGAACCATCAACGACCGGGCGTCAAGGTTATCTTCCGTGATCATTACCGCAGCATTCTTCCGTACGAGGGCCTGGGCGTTTTTAACCTGGTGGTTAGCCGTAACGTAGGGACTCGGGATCAGGATAGTTGGTACACCAAGCGCGGTAACCTCCGCAATCGTGGTTGCCCCTGCCCGTGAAACAAGCGCCGCCACCTTGGGCATCTTCGCCGGCATGTCCTTGATATAAGGCACAACCTTAACGTTATCCGCAATTTGGACACCCTTCAGCTGTTCCTGAACCTGATCGTAGCGTTTTTGACCAGTGGCAAAGATAACCTGGTATTTCCGCTTATTGAACTGCGGAATCGCGTCAACGACGGTCTTATTAATCTTTGGTGCGCCCTGGCTTCCCCCAAAAATCATCAGGGTTGGGACGTCATCTTTAAGGCCGTAGCTCGTCCAGGAGAACTGGCTATCCGTTTGCGAAACCACCTGTTGGGCCCGGGGGTTACCAACCATTGTTACCTTTTCTTGAGGGAACTGGCTCCGGGCCGCCTCAAAGGCGATTGCAATCTCGTCAACGTAACGACTCAGAAACTTATTAGTGACCCCGACAACACTGTTTTGTTCGTGAATAACCGTCGGGATATGGTGTTTGGCTGCCGCATATAGAACGGCCCCACTAACGTAGCCACCAGTTCCCAAAACAACGTCGGGTTTAAAATCCTTAATAATCGACTTAGCATGGTGGACCGACTTCAAGAAGAGGTAGACGGTCTTAAAATTTTCCAAAGAGAGGGATCGCTTGAAACCTTGCATTTTCATTGTTTCCAGCTTAATTCCTGCATCCGGAACAATCTTGTTTTCCAAACCACGGGTCGTTCCCACGTACAGGACCTCGGTCCCCGGTTCAACCTGCTTAAGACGCTCAATTAATGCTAAGGCCGGATAAATGTGGCCACCCGTTCCGCCTCCAGAAACTAGTAAACGCATTAGTTATTCTCCTTTCGTCCAGTCAGCTTTTCAACAGCTTCAATAAAGCGGTCACCCCGCACCTCAAAGCTGGGGAACTGATCCCAGCTGGCGTTGGCCGGTGAAAGAAGGATTACGTCTCCCGGTTCACTAACCTTCCAAGCTGCGGGTACCGCTGTAATAGCATTTTCACTCTCCAGGATTGTCGGAATGCCGGCTTGTTCAGCCGCGTCCTTCATCTTATCCTTGCACTGGCCAAAGACAATAATGGCCTTAACGTGTTTTTTAAAGTACGGTACGAGCCGTTCGAAGGTGTACCCCCGGTCTAAGCCGCCGGCTAACAGGATTACCGGCTGTTCAAAGCCCTGCAAGGCAACCTCAGTCGCTTCAATGTCGGTCGACTTTGAATCATTGTAGAAACGCCGCCCCTTGTAATCGAGCACGTACTGAAGACGGTGGCGGACCCCACTGAAGGTCGTGAGGACACTGACGATATCTTCATTGGCGACCCCACTTAGCTTAGCAGCCGCAATTGCCGCCAGTGCATTTTCCACGTTTTGGGGTCCAATCAGGCGGATATCCTTTGCCGCCATAATTCGTTCACCGCGCCAGTAAATATCACCATTTTCCTCGTATGAACCCTCATGACTCTTGTCTTGCCGTGAGAATGGAACAATAGTTGCTTGACTACGGCGGGCAATCTCTTGCCACTCGTCCCGGTCCCAGTTCATGATCAAAAAGTCGTCCTTGGTTTGGTTCCGGGTGATATTTAACTTAGCGTTAATGTAGTTTTCACGGGTCTTATGGTAGTCCAAGTGATTGGAGAAAATATTGGTAATAATCGCGATGTGGGGATGAATTGTCGGGGCCCCCAACAGTTGGAAGCTCGAGAGTTCCGTGACCAAGGTGTCATCAGGGCCCAGTTCTTCAGCAACCTTGCTAAAGGAAACCCCGATATTTCCAGCATACTTCACCGTATGGGTGGAACTTTTCGCTAGCATCAGCTGCGTTAAGGTTGTCGTCGTTGTCTTACCATTACTCCCGGTAACACTCACCAGGTGGCCGTCAAAGATTTCCCAGCCTAACTCGGCTTCGGTGATGATTGGCGTCTTCTTCTCAACAAACTTGGCAACCAGGGGATTATCATACGGAATACCCGGATTCTTGACTACCACGTCAAAGTCTTGGTCAGCTAGAGACAAGGGGTTACTCCCGGTGATGACGTTAATACCATCCGCCTTCAAATCGGCAACCACTTGTGGATCCTTCGGCGTCTTCATATCGTTTGCCGTTACCTGCGCCCCAAGCTTAACAAGCAGGTGGGCAGCGTTTAATCCACTAATTCCAAAACCAATCACGAGGGCCTTTTTCCCTTGATAATCTTCAATCTCTTTCATCGTAACTCATTCTCCCGTTTTAAATTTAACCAACTAACAAAATCGTGCTGACAGCAATAACTGCCCCAATTAATCCAACAATCCAAAAGACAATATCGATCTTCCATTCACTCCACCCACACATTTCAAAATGGTGGTGAATTGGGCTCATCTTGAAGATCCGCTTACCAGTTAGCTTAAAGGAAGCTACCTGGAGGATTACACTAGCCGTTTCACAAACATAAACAATTCCAATGACCAGCAGCGACCATTCGTGGTGTAAGAGCAGGGAAACGGCCGCTAAAGAGGCACCAATTGCTAAAGATCCCATATCACCCATGAAAATCTTGGCCGGCTTGTGGTTGTAAGGGAAGAAGCCCAGCATGGTCCCAATCATTGCCAAACAGAAGAGGGCAATTTCTGGATAGCCCGGTTGGTTTAAGTTAACCAGGGCAATTACCAGGTAAGCCAAGAACGAAATGATCGATAGGCCACTGACCAGGCCATCCAACCCATCAGTCAGGTTAACGGCGTTAGAGAAGCCGACAATCCAGAAGATGATGAAAAGGCCGTACAGCCAGCCGTATTGGTTGGTTCCGAAGCCCATTTGAAAGCCTTCGTACTGGTAAATTACGGTAAATACCATCGCCGCAATCACCTGACAGAGGGCTTTTTGCCAAGCTTTAAACCCTTCATTTTGGTGGTGGAAAATCTTAATACTATCGTCCCACATCCCAATCAGGCCGTAGACAACAAGAATCAACAGGAGGGCCCAGAGGGTATTGTCAATTAGCCCCCGCCAGGCAGCCACCCACAGGATCGTAACTACTGCCGAAATGATGAACAGAAAGCCCCCCATTGTCGGCGTTCCCGCCTTCTTGGCGTGCCAAGTTGGGCCCTCTTTTCTAATCTGTTGGCCCTCCTTCTTGGCCCGGAAATACCGAATCAACGACGGCATTAGCAAAAAGGTAATTAGAAACGCACTGATAAGCGTTAAAACACCACTTAATAGATTCATATTGTCCTCCTATTACTGTTTATTTTGGTACTCAACAGTAAGGGTCTGGTGACCATTAACCTTGCTGTTGGCTTTAATACTTTGTTTACTTACGTAACCACTACCGTGTTCAACCAGCTTGATATCCAATTCGTTAGCCAGTTGTTGGACGTCGGCCGCACTCCAGCCACTTATGTCAGGCATCTGGTACTTGCCACCCGTATTAAGAATTACGCGCTGGTTTTTAAGAACCTGCTTGCCCGGTGCGGTTGGCTGGTGACGAACCTTCTTGCCATCACCAATTACCACTGGCTGAATATGCAGCTTGTTCAAGCGGTCAGAGGCAGCAGTTGGTGTTTGACCAACCACGTTGACCATCTTAATGACACTGCTACTTGCCCCCTGCTTATCTTCGAGCAGGCTCTTCATTACCGGCTTGAAGATCGATGCCATCTGCTTCGTTGCCGGTTGGCTCAGGTTCTTTGGTTGCCGTAATGTGATGTACATTACGTAACGCGGGTGCTTTGCGGGCGCCATCCCCGCAAAGGAGTAAAGATAGTTGGTATCACCATTACTGTAACCGTTGGCGCCCCCAATTTGAGCAGTCCCGGTCTTACCAGCGATACGGTGACCCTTTAACTGAAAGTCATGGCCTAAGCCCTTTTGATCATAGACAACTCCCTCCATGTAGCCGCGGACTTGCTTGGCCGTTGACGCCTTGATAGGGTGACCAACAACCTCCGGCTTAACGCGCTTAATAACCTTACCATCGGCGTTAACGATTTTCTTGACGATGTATGGCCGCATCATCTTACCATTGTTGCTGACCGCGCTAAACGCCTGCAGCATTTGCATCTGGTTGACCGTAATCCCCTGACCAAAGGCGGTGTTCGCCTGTTCCAGGATCCCTTTGAACTGGGTAAAGCCGGAAACCTCATTGCCCATGCCAAGCACGTTAACCCGCTTGAGGAGGCCAAAGCGCCGGATATACTTCATCCATGTCTTTGCCCCCATGTTTTGTTCAATATGGGCAAAACCAACGTTACTGGACATGTCGAAGGCGTCCTTAAAGGAAATCATCCCCCAGCCACTAGAGGACCAGTCGACGATTTTTCCGCCACCCATTGCCCAGGTTCCGGAATTAAAGGTGGCGTTCGGGTCAAAGTGCCCCGAGTCAATTGCCGCGCTTAAAGCCAGGATCTTCATTGTCGAACCGGGTTCATAGGCGTCCTGGACAAACATGTTCCGCCATACCGGATTCTTCGAGCGGAGAGTTGGCCGTTGGGTTGCGGCAACAATTCTCCCCGTCTTGGCATCCATCACAATTGCGGTGACGGCGTTTGGGTTGGCGGTCTTATATACGTTGTTGACCTTGCTCTCCAGCAGGTGCTGGGTCTGGGCATCAATGGTAGTATAAATGTCGTCACCATTAACGGCTTCCCGGGTAACTCCTTTCGAGTTAGCCAGCCGGTAACCGTAAATATCCCGCTTATCTTGCCGCATCCCGTTTTTACCAGTCAGTTCCTTGTTAAAGTAACCTTCAAGACCGAGCTGACCAGAAAGGGTCGTCTGCCCGGTCTGAGCATTGACCTTGGGGCCCGCCATCCCAATAATTTGGGAGGCAAATTCCCCCTCTGGATATTGACGGGCGGGGGTCGCTACAAAGTTAATTCCCGGCAAGTGTTCCTGCTTGATCTTTTCCATTGTCGCCACTGATAAATTATTGCCGGCCGAGCCAAACTCAACCTGGTAGGGCTGGTTTTTAGCATCCAGGCGTTTCTTAATTTGTTTAGGCGTCATGTTCAAGTACTTGGCTAACACCCTGGCCGTCTTAGCCTTGTTCGTAACGTAAAGCGGTTTCCCCTTTGAAGACCGCTGGTTATGGTCCAAGACCGCATAGATTGTGTATTTGCTGGTATCCGTTGCAATGGCGGTCCCCTTGCTGTCGTAAATATTGCCCCGTTTGGCCTGGATTATTTGCCGCTGGGTGTAGATCTGTTCTGCTTGCGACTTCAGGTTAACGTGCTGGACATCCTTATTAATCGCAATGTAAGCAAAACGAACGAAAAATAAGGAAAATAATCCAATCGTGATTAGGAAAAGCCATTTCCCAAAGTTCCCCTGATTGCTATTATTTTTCTTACTCCTCGTTCGCTGTGGCTCTTTATTCATTATCTATTAATGTTCCTTACGTTTGAATTTTTATCAGATAAACCGTACTTGTGAGCGGCCCGCTTTAAGCTGGCCTGACTAGTTAAAACAGCAATTTCTTGACGGTCACTCGAATTACTGTTTTTTACTCGCGAAACACGGGACTGCAGGTCCTGCAGGTCGTGCTGACGATTATTAATAGAAATTTTAGTTGAAAGTAAGGTAATTATCAACAGCAGGCTAATGGCACCACCCACAACCATCAGGGCCCGCTCTAACCGGTTCCACCCTTTCGGCTGCTGTTGCATTGCTGGTGCTTGCCTAACCTGCTTAACCTGTTGACTTTCGTATTTTCGTGCTGCATTCGAAACCATTGTATCCACTGTCCTTAATCTTTAATTTTTTCAATAATGCGCAACTTGGCACTGTGTGCTCGATGATTATTAGCTAACTCCTGCGCACTAGGTAGAATTGGCTTCTTATTAACTAGTTTGAACTTCGGCGTCATCCCGGCTGGAATAACCGGTAGGCCCTGTGGAAGGTCAGCAGCCAAAGACGATTTTTCCCGAAACATCGTCTTCACAAGCCGGTCCTCCAGTGATTGGAAAGTGATTACGCTGATCCGGCCCCCAACGTTCAAAAGGTCAAAGGCTTGCTCAAGTGACTCCTCCAATGCACCGAGCTCATCGTTAACCGCGATCCGAATGGCCTGAAAGCTTTTCTTTGCGGGATGCCCGCCGTGGCGTCGCGCCGCCGCTGGGATTCCCTCTTTAATGACGTCAACCAGTTCAAAGGTCGTCCGAATCGGCTGACGGCTGCGTTGCTGTTCAATTTTACGGGCAATCTGCTTAGCAAAACGCTCTTCACCGTACCGGTAAAGAATCCGAACCAATTTTTCGTATGGCCAGTCATTCACCACATCCATCGCCGACAGTTCCTGGTCTTGGTTCATCCGCATGTCCAGGGGGGCATCTAGCTTATAGCTAAACCCCCGCTGGGCGTCATCAAACTGGGGTGAAGACACACCCAGGTCATATAAGACCCCATCAACTGTAGCAACTCCCTGCTTAGCCATTTCCCTCTTCAGGTTACGGAAATTATCCTCAATTAAGGTTAGCTTTCCCGCGCTAATCTGGTCCGCAAGTGCTGCCTTGTTGTAATCAATGGCGGTTCTGTCCTGGTCAAACGAAAAAAGGTGGCCGGAATCGAGTTGTTTTAAGATCGCACTGGTATGGCCGCCCCCACCGAGGGTTGCATCAACATACTTTCCGGCTGGGTTAATATCTAAACCAGCAACGGCCTCTTTTAGTAGAACCGTTATATGTTTAAACTCGGCCATTCAAATCCACCTCATCTTAAAAATCAATCTCTAAATCCTCAGCAATTTCATCAAAGTTTTCGGCCGTATCGCCAGAGTAACTCTGCCAACGATCCGCACTCCAAATTTCAAAGCGGTTTGATACCCCAATAATCACGCAATCCTTCGTCAATTTGGCATGCTGACGTAATACTGGTGGAATGTTCACCCGTCCCTGCTTATCAAGGACGCATTCGGTAGCCGCCGAGTAAAGGAAGCGCACAAATGCCCGCGCGTCCCGCTTTGTTAGCGGTAGCTTCTTCAGTTTGGCTTCTAAACTCTGCCATTCGGTTTGAGGGTAACCAAAAAGGCACCCGTCTAGTCCCCTTGTGATGACAAACGGTGTCCCTAATTGATCACGGAATTTAGCGGGAATGATCAAGCGCCCTTTTGAGTCAATAACATGCTTGTATTCACCCATTAGCACGACAATCCCCCCTAAAACCACTTTATAGGAACAGTCTACCACATTCCCCCACTTCTCACCATGGTATTTTCACAAATAAAAAAAGCAACCAGCAGATTGTACCAGTTGCCAAAATAAAAAATTAATTATTAAATTAATGGTAACGCGCCGGCAAACAATGACAGGGCAAATGTAATCACCGCAATTACCATTGACGAATACCAGAATGGTGGCCAGAAACGGCGGTACAAGAATTCATGGTTATGGACAACCTGAAGAACAATCAAGATCAGTGACCACAGCATCCAAACGGCGATGGGAAAGGCAATCCAGTAGTAACCCAGGTTCCAACATGCCAGGACCCAGAAGAGGATTACCGTGCAAATCCGCCACTCCTGTTGGTGACGCTGGGCGTGAAAGAGCCGCCGCGCTAAATACCTTACTCCCACGTAAATGAGGATAATAAGAACTTGTAAAAACACTTTCTGATAGTTAATAAACACCCTACTTATTCCTTTCCAGCGATGAGATAAGTCAAGTTTACCATAAAAGAACCTGCTAAAGTTTGAAATCTATCTTCAACTTGCGTTAAACTACATACAGTCAACAAAGCTGAAAGGCAGGAATCCATAATGCAACGGAAAAAGAAAACGCGCTTCCAGAAGATCACCATGGTCGCAATCTGGCTCATGCTCATCGCGATGCTGGGCTCGCTTATCTTCGGTGCCATTGCTTCGTTAAATTTGATTTAATTAGAAATGATTAAGGAAACAGGCCGCTGCGGTTCTTTGAACTGTAGCGGCCTGTTTCCTTTTCATTACTGTTTATCCGTATTTTCATTATCG
The DNA here is from genome assembly GCF_947381485.1 of Limosilactobacillus avium. Classification (NCBI taxonomy): domain Bacteria; kingdom Bacillati; phylum Bacillota; class Bacilli; order Lactobacillales; family Lactobacillaceae; genus Limosilactobacillus; species Limosilactobacillus avium. The sequence goes on from NZ_CANCWN010000007.1 coordinate 58,598, forward strand.
TCTTGCTTGAACACCTCACGCGGTTTCGACCCGTTGGCCGGGCCAATGTAGCCCCGCTGTTCCATATCATCAATGATCCGGGCCGCGCGGTTATACCCAATCCGGAAGCGCCGCTGAATTAAAGAGGTCGAGGCCTTCTGTTGCTGGATCACGAACTTGAGGGCTTCAGGGAAGAGTTCATCTTCTTCCTCATGTTCTTCCTCGTTTTCAATTTCCTGATCCGTAACCACCATATTCTCGTCGTACTCAGCCGGCTGTTCCTTTTTGATAAAGTCCACCACTGCTTCGACGTCCTGGTCAGAAATGAAGGCCCCCTGAACCCGGGTCGGCTTGTTCTGGTCGATCGGTTCAAACAGCATATCCCCACGGCCAAGTAGCTTTTCGGCCCCGTTCGTGTCGATAATTGTCCGCGAATCAATCCCACTGGAGACCGCAAAAGCAATCCGTGACGGCACGTTGGCCTTAATCAGTCCCGTGATGACATCAACTGACGGTCGCTGCGTGGCAAGGATCATGTGAATCCCGGCGGCCCGCCCCATCTGGGCAATCCGGACAATGGCATCCTCGACGTCATTCGAAACGGTCATCATCAGGTCCGCCAGTTCGTCGACAACAACTAGCACCAACGGGAGGGTTGGCTGTTCGTCGTTTCCCTCCTGTGCATTATTATTTTGAACGAGCTTATTGTACCCCTTGAGGTTACGGACACCGAACTTAGCGAATAGTTCATACCGCCGTTCCATTTCCGCGACAACCTTAGCAAGGGCCCGGGCCGCTTTTTTCGGTTCCGAAACAACCGGGCTTAGCAGGTGGGGAATTCCATTATAGACACTCAGCTCAACCTTTTTCGGGTCAATCAATAATAATTTAACCTGGTGGGGCTTGGCCTTGAGTAGGATACTGGTCAGAATAACATTGATCGCCACTGATTTACCAGACCCGGTGGCACCGGCAATAAGGAGGTGGGGCATCTTGGTAAGGTCCGCCATCTCGACATCCCCAGTAACGGTTCGCCCGAGAGGAACATTTAATGGGCGGTCGTCACTAGGAGCCGCTTCAAACATGTCCCGGAAGCCAACCGTTGCGACCTGCTTATTAGGGACTTCAATCCCAATTAATGATTTACCTGGAATGGGAGCCTCAATCCGGATGTCCTTAGCGGCAAGAGCCAGCGCCAAGTCATCTGCTAAATGGGTAATCCGGCTTACCTTTACCCCGACCGCTGGCCGCAGCTCATACTTCGTTACCGAAGGACCCAGGTTGACGTTTTCAACTGTTGCATCCACCCCAAACGACTGCAGGGTTGTCTGGAGGGTGTGGGTATTCTTCTTGATGTTTTTGAGGTCGGCCTGTTGGTCAGTCGCTTTCACCTTGGTCAGCAAATCAAGGGGCGGTAACTGGTAATCCTTGTCTTCCTGGGCGGTAACCCCAGTAAGGGGCATGGGATCATCATCCTTCTTCTCCGTGAGTGGTTGGCTGTCTGCTGCCGTTTGTTTACTGCTAGCAACAGTAATTGTGGGGTCCGGTTGGGCAACAGCACTTTGGGCCGCCGTCTTCTCTTTGGCCGTGGTTGGTAGCACCGCTGACTCCATCGGGGTTGGATTTTTTTCTGGCTCCTGATTACTTACGTGGGGAGTGACGGCCGGTTGGTCAACGTACTTGTGGAGTCGCTGACCAGCGCCCTGCACCTGGTTGCCCGCCTTCTTCAGGCCAATGCCAACGGTGGCCAAAAAATCACGCCACGGTAAGGCAAAGAAGATGACGATCCCGAGAATCATCAGTACCCAGGAAAGAATTGTGGTCCCAATGTGGGCAATCAGGAGGTTGCTGACGTTATATAGGTAGGCACCAATCATTCCCCCACCAATGGGAACCGTCGTATCACCATTAAAGATGGTTTTACCAAGGTTACTCCAGGTCACCTGAATAAATTTAGCGTGAACGCCCTGCTGGTTGACCATGAGGACATGCAACCACATCAACAGGCCCAGGTAGGAGACTATAAAGCCTGTTATCCACCGGCCCTTCAGGTGCGGCCAGCGGGCAAAGAATGTAAAGGACAAGGCAAAGAACATTACCACAATGATTGCAAGCTGGTAACTCGCGCCAAAGAGGATTCGAAAACCATTGGCAATGACCGTTCCCAAAACGCCTAAGTTTGTTAACCCCAGAAGCATCAAAAGCGTCACGATTAAGCCCAGGAGGTTATTGATAAGCTGGGCATCCTTTTTACTACTTCCCCGCTTCTTTGATTTGCGTGTTGCCGGACGCCTTTTTCTCGCCATCCTTAATCCTCCTCGTTACTTTAATTTATCAAAATGGTAGGTATGGACCCGGGCAAGGTTCGGGAAACTTTGCTGCCGGAGGGCCTCATAAATCACAATTGCCGCACTATTGGACAAGTTCAGTGCCCGGATATTATCGTCATTTTGGGGAATCCTGATTGCGTTATCGGGATACTTACGCATGAAATGTTCTGGTAACCCCGTCGTTTCCTTTCCGAAGAGGAAGTAGTGGTCGCCAGCTTCCGTGTAGTCGACATCCGTATAGTCATGGTTAGCAAACTTAGAAACGATGTAAAGTTTGCTCATGTCCGGGATCGTGGCGATGAATGACGGCAGGTCATCGTGATAGGTGATCTTAACCTTATTCCAGTAATCCAATCCGGCCCGTTTCATGTGCTTGTCATCCGTTGAAAAGCCCAGGGGCTTAATCAGGTGAAGCTCAGTATTGGTTCCCGCACAGGTCCGGGCAATATTCCCGGTGTTGGCAGGAAAGAGCGGTTCAAAAAGTGCAATGTGATTTGTCATCTTAGTATATCTCCTCAGATAAATAAAAAAAGCAGGGTCTCGGTGTGGGCACGGCGAAACGCTGCTTTAATGAAGTACTCCTTAGCAATTACTAACGACACTGTTCGATATCAATTGCTAAACGATTTCTGAAATATAATTTAGCACGATTTTTAAAAAAGTGCAAACTTTATTCTGATTTTTTGGCAATTAATAAACTGACGTCCACCGTTACTTTGTCTAATCTAGCATAGTCGGCAGCGGTTAACTGCCGTACTCCCCGTCCCCAATGCAAGGGTGTCATCTCCACCAGGGCCTGCTTCATATCTGAGGGAACGGTAAACTGGTAGTGAATCGTTTGGCGCTGACAGTCGGGATAATGCTGGTTGAATAGGTCAAGGACCCGGTGATTATCGTAGTTTGACTTTTGTTGGTGGTCCCCATACAAAAGTTGTCGTACTTCCTTTAGGTAACCAGCATTGGGGATAACCTTCATCAGGCAACCACCCGGCGCCAAAACCCGGTTAAACTCAGCATAGTCAGACGGCGAAAATAACTCGACCAGGGCATCAAATGATTCCCCGTTAAATGGCAATTGTCTGAGGTCAGCAACGCAGAAGAATGCCGTTATCGGCAGCTGGGTTGCCAAGGTAACCCCTGCTTTAGCAATGTCAAAGCCCACCATTGTATCGGCAAGTGAGTGGCGAATCTTTGCCAGTTGCGCTAAGGGAGTTCCCTCACCGGTGCCAACATCCAGGATCCGTAACGGTCGCGCCGGGAGATTGTGGGCAACTGCTTCAATGATTGGCCGAAAGAGCCCTGCCGATAGTAACTGCCGGCGCGCAACAAACATTTCCCGACCATACTCGGTATCCGCGGCCCCACTTAAGAAGTGGAGGTAGCCGTGACGGTTAAAGTCGATCCGGTGGCCCCGCTGACAAATAATACTGTTCTTATCGACCTCTTCCATCGGCGCCTTACATACCGGACACCGGAACAGGGCAATGTGTTTTTGAACAAACTGGCGCTGACGTTCACTTTTCTTCATTTTTGATCTTCTCCTCGCATTTCTGATAATAGTTTAACATACGGTAGAATTAATCATGGTGAATTGTTATATTAATAGGGTAAGCATTTTCAGAAGGAGGAAAATGATTAACCATGACTGAACAATTTTTAATTGGTACATATACGTTAAAAGATAGCAAGGGAATCTATAAAGTGACCCTTGATACTGACGAAGGAAAGCTGACCGATGTTAGTCTCGCTGTTCCTTCCCAAAAGCCAGCCTACCTGCAGGTTGGTAGCGACAAGCGCGTCTATGCGGTAAAGCAAGATGGCGATTCTGCCGGTGTTGCTGACTACTCTTTAGCAGACGGCACTGCAAAGACCTTGAGTACTGTTCTCGCCACTGGTCCTGCACCAGCATACGTTGGCTTGGACGAAAAGCGGCACCTCCTGTACAGCGCCAACTACCACACTGCCAATGTGGAAGTATTTAAGATTAAAGACGACGGCCAACTGGTAGAAACCGATAAGGTCACTCACCAGGGTGAAACCGGTCCTGAACCAGAGCAAGAAGCACCCCACGTTCACTATGCCGACCTGACACCTGACCAACGATTGATTGTTTGTGACCTGGGGATGGACCTGATCGTGGTTTACAACGTTAGCAATGATGGAAAGCTGACTGCCGTTTCCCGTTACCAATTTGAACCAGGCTTCGGGACCCGTCACCTGATCTTCCACCCGAACGGCAAGTACGTCTACGTTCTCGGGGAATTGTCCAGTAAGCTGGCCGTCCTCAAGTACAACGCTAATGATGCCAGCTTCACCCACTTACAGACCCTGAAGACCATTCCGGCCGATTGGACCGCCCACAACGGTGCCGCCGCTATCCGGATGTCTAAGGATGGCAAGTACATCTACACCTCCAACCGTGGTGAAAACACCATTGCGGTCTTCGCAATCCAGCCGGACTTCACCGTCAAGCACATTCAGTCAATTTCAACTGAGGGTGACTTCCCCCGTGACTTCAACCTCAGCTCAGACGAGTCTTACCTGCTCGCTTCAAACCAAAATACCGATAACCTCACCCTCTACAAGCGCGACTCAGCAACTGGTAAACTGACCCTGCTCCAAAAGGATGTGGCCTGCCCTGAACCCGTCTGCGTAATGCGGTTCTAGGTTCTAGACAGTAATGAATAAAAATAAGCGCCACCGCTTGACTTCAGCCAAGTGGTGACGCTTATTTTTATTCATTATGCAAAACCCGGCGAAAGTCAGCAGGTAACGGTGCTTCAACCGTAATCATTTTTTCCTTAAAGGGGCTGTAAAACTGGATCCAGTAACAGTGTAAGGCCTGACGACCAATCAAATTCGTCGACTGGCCATACATTGCATCCCCGATTAGTGGATGGTGAAGAAACGCGAAATGGACCCTAATCTGGTGCGTCCTTCCCGTGTGCAGACGGACCTTCACCAGTGACCAGGCTGGGTGTGGTTCTTTCAACCAGTATTCAGTCACCGATGCCTTGCCCCCAGGCGCCACTTCACGCTTAACAAATGATTCTGGGTCCCGGCGAATGGGCGCATCAACGTAACCATGGCTGGTTTGCAAACGACCGCTGACCAGGGCCAGGTAATTTTTCTTGACCTCATGGCGCTTCAATTGCCGGTCCAAGACGGCGTGGGCAAAACGGTGCTTAGGGAAGACGACTAAGCCACTGGTGTCCTTATCCAAGCGGGTCGCCACGTGGGTCACCTGGTTCTCGTAACCTTGGTGGTGGTAATAGTACTTGACACGGTTAACGAGGCTGTCCGCCACGGGAACGTTATGGGCGGGAACCGTGGCGACGCCCGCCGGTTTATTCAGGACCAGGAAGTCCCGGTCCTCATAAGCAATGTTGATTGGTGCCGTGCTTTCGTCAACCTGGTCATTTGCCACTTCCGGTGGGAGAACCAGCGAATATGTATCGCCGTAATGGACCATGTCAATTGCCCACTTTTCCTGACCATTGATGAGCATCTTACCACCATGGTAAATGGCCACCTTCATAAGGGTCGAAGTAACCCCACTCATTTTAAGGGCCGAACGCAGCTTACGCGGGGTCTGATGATTATACTGCCAAGTAAACTGCATTATTTTGCGCCACCAATGAACGAGTCCTTGACCCGGTTCCAGAAGTTACTGTGCCGATACCGTGCAAAGTAAATTTTCTTTTGGGAAACCTGGAACGACAGCTCCATCAGATACCGGCTCCCCTTTTGAACCTTCAAGCGGAGCTTTTCACGGTCACAGGTCATTACATGGTCATTAACATCTCGTAAGCGCAGCATTAGCTTGGTCTGGGCGCCAAAGATAATTGGTGAGCCCAGCGTCCGGAAGACCCGGTTATTCAGCGAAGCCATCTCCGCTAACTGAAAGCCAATACTGTTCGGGTCCATAATCGCCCCACCGACGGACTTGTTGTAAGCCGTCGAGCCGGTTGGCGTTGAGATGCAGAGGCCATCACCCCGGAAGTTTTCAAACAGTTGGTTGTTGATGTACACATCACACACCATCATCCGAATAATATTGCGGATTGTGGCCTCGTTAAGGGCAATGTATTTATCAACCGTTCCATCGGAATAGATTGCCTGCATATCAAGCAGCGGGTAGGACACAGATTGTCCACTATCCTGAACGAGACTATCGACCAGGTCATCAATTTCAAAGTTCCGCCAGTCCGTGTAAAAGCCCAAATGGCCAGTGTGAATCCCCACAAAGCGAATCTGATCAAGCTTATCAACGTAGTGGTGGAAGGCCGATAGCAAGGTCCCATCACCGCCAATGGTAATTACCACTTCCGGATGGGCGGCATCGTATTCCAAGCCCACACGGTCGATTTCTGCCCGGAGAAGCTTGGTAACCCGTTGGGACTCACTGGTTTCATTATTAAATATTGCGACTTTCACTTTGTTCCTCCTCTGACCGATGGCCCTCATCACCAGCCGTGTTTTGCTCGGCGTTTTTCTTATAGGAGAAGAGGGTCTGTGCCTCCTTGATTTCTTCACGAATCTCCGACATCTCATTATCAAGCTTGAACGCTGCCTCCGCCGCGCGCTGCAGACGAGCCGACAATTCTTCGGGGAAGGCCCCCTTATACTTGTAGTTCAGCGAATGCTCAATCGTTGCCCAGAAGTTCATTGCCAGCGTCCGAATCTGAATCTCGGCAAGGATCTTTTTTTCACCAGTCACCAGCTGGACCGGATACTCAATCACGATATGGTAAGAACGATAACCACTCGGCTTAACGTTTGAGATGTAGTCCCGTTCTTCAAGGATTGTCATATCGCTCCGCTGACGCAGCAGGTCAACAACCTTATAGATATCCTCAACGAACTGGCACATGATCCGCAATCCAGCAATGTCTTGCATGTCTTGTTCGAGGCGGTCCTCTTGAACGTGGCGGCGGACCATCTTCTCCTTAATGCTTTCGACCGGCTTTACCCGACCCGTGACAAATTCAATCGGTGAATGCTGCTTTTGATCTTGGTACTGCTTGCGCATCCCCCGTAATTTAACTTTCAGTTCATTTACGGCTTGTTGATATGGCAATAAAAAGTGCTGCCAATTTTCAATCATAATCTAGCCTCCTGTTAAATCTCGCTCTTATTTTAGCATACTTTAAAACATTCTCGAATGCTTTTATCTTGGAAACAAATTACTTTACAAAGGCCAGGCAATTTGTCACAATAACAATTATTAATGTTACTATTTCTTGATCGGAGGGGCAGTTAATGCTTGAGATTCATCTATTTGTCAATCCTTTGGGAATGCGTTGTTTTCGGTGTGAAAACGACGTCTTACGGGTTGATCATGATTTGAATACAAAGATTAGTTACCAATTCATTCCGCTCTTTAACATGCAGACGATTGCGGACACAATTGATCTTTACCATCTCGATGCTTGCAGTCTTAAAGTTCGTCAGGAAGTTAGTACCACCCTCAGCCAAACAATTTTAGATTATAAAGCGGCACTTTTTCAGGGTGGCCGGCGTGGTCGCCAATACCTCTTGCGTTTACAAGATGTAATGACCAAAAAGGGGTGGCATTATTCTGACCACCTTGCCAAAACAGTGGCAGAAAAGAGCCAGCTAGATTTGGAAATGTTTATGGAAGATCGCCATTCAGCAATCGCCAAGCAGGCCTTCAAGAAAGACCAGGCAATTGCCAACTCGTTAGGAATTACGACCACGGCCACCGCCGTCATTTACGATTCAACGGAGCCAAACTATGGCTACTTGATCCCTCAGTTCGATTATGAAACCCTGATTGAATCATACCGTAACCACACCTTCAATCCTGACCAGTCTGTCCAGGACTTTGCCGCTCAATACCATTCCGGTCCGTTCCGGATTATCAAAAGTAATTGATGAATAAGGAGTACCATTGTTCGTTATGATGAACAGTGATACTCCTTTTATTTTAGTATTTGCTAGCTGTTTGGCTAACCCGTTACTAGCCAAGAAGGTGTTAAAAAACCAGCTTTTAATGTCCGCGCTTGTTAACTCGGATCTTATCGCTGACCTGTTCAAACCAGTGGGGGTGCTTAAGTAATACATACTGCTGGTCAACGAGAGCGATAATTCCCCATTGGCAAAGTTCTTGCGTAAAGGCAGTGATCAACTGCTGACGAATTAAACCTCCATCTACCAAACACGGGAAATTTAACCAGTCCGGCTGACCAATCTCTGCCAGACGCGCTCCCCAGGCACTAGCTGACCAGGCAGAAAAGAGTGGTTGCCCACCTAGCCAATCAACGACTCTAATTCGCCAAAAAATAATCGGCTGCCGCGTAACGGGCCAGCTAGGCTTAACATCATGACAGACCAACGGGCAACAACTCAGTGGGACCTGGTGACGCTGCCAGACTTGTGCAGCCAGCTGACGAACCGCTGACTGCCGGCTGGTAGTGGACATGAGCTTTTGTACCTGGTCATTGATTATTCTCCTTGTTACCCTCGTGCGGCGGGCCAAAGAGCAGTGATAGTGATTAAAGTCAGCCCTTAATCGGCCCTGCTTGGTATCCCAGTACCAGATCCCAGGTCTTCCATTAATTAACTGCGTAAACTGGGCCACCTTCTCACTGCCTAGCCGGCGCCGATAAGGACTGCCGAGGTACCAATAGGGATGAATTCCCAGGAAACGATAACCCTGATTGCGCTCACTTATTCGTTGAACACTTAACGGACTACACTGGAATTCAATTACGACCTGTTGGCCCCGCCACTGGAACATGATGTCTGGACGTTGAGAAATTTTTGGCAAATAATACTCTACCCGGGCCGGTATTCCCTGTTGGGCCAGCCACTGATGAATCTGCAGCTTTCCTAACAGGTGCTCTGCTGTCTCACCTTCGCCATAGGAACATCCCGCACCCCGGCAATGAGCAAAATGCGCAACCTTTATTTTTCCCCGGCGAAGGTGAACCTCTTGATTACAAACTGGGCAAGCGTACTTCAAGCCGGGATCCGCTACGTTGGCCATTATTAACTGGCCATTATGTTTTGCTACCAACAAAAAAATCCCCCACTTTTTAAAAACGGGAGATTTTTGAAAATTAATTAAAATAGTGACGGACGGTCGCCAAAGCTGAGCCCGACATTATTTTTTTCGCGTGTTCGCTAAGGAAGACAATTGTCGTGGCTGTCGGATTACCGTACTCGTAAGCCACCGCCAGATTATCCTTAACCGCATTGTCGTTTGTCACATCTTGGCGGTAACGCAAGGCAAGGTAATAATGGTGGTTATACTTATAAAGCTCACTGCTAACATCGGGATCTTCAGGAATGCGGGCGAAATCGATTAGGTCTTCAAACGAAGGAAAATCAACAATCTGCCAGCGAATAGTTGGTTGGGCCGGTGCCGGTTTGGCCTTCTCCTGGGCACCAGAAAGCGGCTGCGTGGCGCCACCCTCACCTTGCTGGCGGTGTGCTTCCATTACACGCTTCTGGATGTATTTGGCCACCTGTTGACTATCATCTGCGTTTGCTTTAACATCTGGATTATTCTTACTGATGAAGAGTTCCAAACCATTCCCGGTCGGCATGACCTGAAAGGTTACGGAGTCGTTGTCAGCAAATTGGTGGTCAGCGTCCACCTCTCTCAAGATGCTGTAAAAGAAATCTTCAATCTGCTGGTGATCACCAAGCAAGTCGAGAATAGTTATCCCCCGCGCGTCTAAATCTTCATTACTGATCAATACGCGGATAGTATTCTCATTGATTCTTTCCATTTCCATTCTGCAGCACCTCCTTAATTACAAATACTTACTACTATTCTAAATGTTTTCACCTAAATGTAAAGCCGGGTGATTGACCGGTGGCAAAAGAAAAAGCCGGGAACGATTCCCAGCCCGTATTTTTAGATTAAATCCGCTTTTCGCTGTGCTTCGGCCAGTTCAATTTCACGAACCTTCCGGGGCAGGAAACGACGAATTTCATCCTCGTTGTACCCAACCTGCAGCCGCTTGTCGTCCATAATGATTGGTCGGCGGAGCAGACCTGGATTTTCACTAATTAACTGATACAGTTTTTTCATCGGTAAAGCGTTTAAATCAACTTTTAGATTGTGATAAGCTTTTGAGCGCTTCGAGATAATATCTTCAGTCCCGTCTTCTGTCATTCGTAAAATATTCTTAATTTCATCGACTGACAATGGATCGGAGAAGATGTTTCGTTCCTTATAAGGAATGTTGTGTTCTTGCAACCAAGCGCGAGCTTTCCGACAAGAGGTACAACTTGGAGACGTATAAAGAATAACCATTAAGTAAAAGCCTCCTTTTAAATTACGACAACATTCATCAATACAACTAATATTATACTATGTATTATAGGCTGATAAAAGGGCTTCTAACAATTTTTCTTAACTTTTTGTAAGTAACATCGTTAAAAATATTTTTAATAAAAATTCGATTATGTACTATAATTAAAGAGACAATTGTTATGAGGAGGAATTTCAGTGTTAACAAAACTCAGCTTTACGTTTGGGTCACATCAAATCCTGCAAGGGATCATGAGTAAGCACCCCGACCGGAAGTTCAAATTAATGCAGGCGTCTACCCACAGTAATAAGTTAGCTCTCTTTGACCTTTCAAGTCAGGAGACCATCTTCAAGACTCCCGTTATTTTAAACGTCCTTGACGAAACCATGAATAGTAACTACAACGGCTTATTCTACTATCAATCCTTCGAGGTTAACGGCGACCGTCAACAGGTCCTTTACAATAGTTTACAGAAGGTTGTTAATGATAAACCAGGCAATATGAACGCCGGACTGATGATGTCGGTCGCTAACAAGGCAGAAAGTGCTACCCTTATCTTATTGACTGTCTGGGATAGCTTCGAAGACCTGACTGCTTGGAAGAACAGTGATTCTTTTGCAGCACTGACTAACTTCACCAGCATGGGATCAGACAACTACTACTATGACGAAACTTATCGCCCAATTGCATAAGGGTTGCCACTAAAAATGCTCTAGAGCTTCACATCGTTCTAGAGCATTTTTTAATTCAATAAAAAAAGCAGCTCAATCAGAACTGCCAGTAACGGTCCGTACGAGACTCGAACTCGTGATCTCATCCGTGACAGGGATGCGTCCTAAACCAACTAGACCAACGGACCAAAATTGCGGGGGCTGGATTTGAACCAACGACCTCCGGGTTATGAGCCCGACGAGCTACCAGACTGCTCTACCCCGCGATAATATTATAAGACCATATTGAGAAATTTCAATATGTCGAACGGAGAATGAGGGATTTGAACCCTCGCGCCGTTTTCACGACCTACACCCTTAGCAGGGGCGCCTCTTCAGCCACTTGAGTAATTCTCCATAAACAAAACGATAACAACAAAACTACAAAAAGATGACCCGTGCGGGATTTGAACCCACGATACCAGCGTGAAAGGCTGGTGTCTTAACCACTTGACTAACGGGTCATAAACGGAGAATGAGGGATTTGAACCCTCGCGCCGCTTTCGCGACCTACACCCTTAGCAGGGGCGCCTCTTCAGCCACTTGAGTAATTCTCCAATGGGCCTAAATGGACTTGAACCATCGACCTCACGCTTATCAGGCGTGCGCTCTAAACCAGCTGAGCTATAGGCCCAAAACTAAAGCGGGTAACGAGAATCGAACTCGCGACAACAGCTTGGAAGGCTGTGGTTTTACCACTAAACTATACCCGCATTTAAGTTATGGCGCGGGACGGAATCGAACCGCCGACACACGGAGCTTCAATCCGTTGCTCTACCAACTGAGCTACCGAGCCAAAAACGGTCCGTACGAGACTCGAACTCGTGATCTCATCCGTGACAGGGATGCGTCCTAAACCAACTAGACCAACGGACCAAAAATTGCGGGGGCTGGATTTGAACCAACGACCTCCGGGTTATGAGCCCGACGAGCTACCAGACTGCTCTACCCCGCGATAATAAAAAGGAGGATGAGGGATTCGAACCCTCGCGTCGTTCTCACGGCCTAGCGGTTTTCAAGACCGCCCCCTTCAGCCACTTGGGTAATCCTCCATGATAAAAATGTTATGATTCATCAAGGCAAAACGCCTGATGGACCTTGTAGGACTCGAACCTACGACCGGGCGGTTATGAGCCGCTTGCTCTAACCAACTGAGCTAAAGGTCCAAAACAGCCAGCCAAATCGCGGCGGGGGGGATCGAACCCTCGACCTCCCGGGTATGAACCGGACGCTCTAGCCAGCTGAGCTACACCGCGAATGCTAATATATATTATATTAGAAATCGGGAAAACAGGATTCGAACCTGCGACCCCCTGGTCCCAAACCAGGTGCTCTACCAAGCTGAGCTATTTCCCGAGAAAATGCACCCAGAAGGAGTCGAACCTTCAACCTTCTGATTCGTAGTCAGACACTCTATCCAATTGCGCTATGGGTGCATAACAAGTGCCGAGGACCGGGATCGAACCGGTACGGTTATCACTAACCGCGGGATTTTAAGTCCCGTGCGTCTGCCAATTCCGCCACCCCGGCATTATAGAATTGACAAAGCGGAAGACGGGATTCGAACCCGCGACCCCCACCATGGCAAGGTGATGTTCTACCACTGAACTACTTCCGCATTATACAAGTGCCGACTAGAGGAGTCGAACCTCCGACCTTCTGTTTACAAGACAGATGCTCTACCAGCTGAGCTAAGTCGGCATGCACAATAGTTATTATACCAAACCATTAGTCATTTGGCAATGAGCCGTGTGGGGGTCGAACCCACGACCCTCTGATTAAAAGTCAGATGCTCTACCAACTGAGCTAACGGCTCATGAGCATTTGTGCTCAATGGAGGATACAGGGCTCGAACCTGTGACCCTCTGCTTGTAAGGCAGACGCTCTCCCAACTGAGCTAATCCTCCATGAATGCGTGGCAACGTCCTATCCTCGCAGGGAGCGATCCCCCAACTACTTTCGGCGTGTTGAAGCTTAACTTCTGTGTTCG